>JBQGEH010000902.1:0-1710 GCA_052039515.1 Nakamurella sp.
CTCGGTGGGCAGGTGCCGGCGGGCGTTCTCGAGCCACGCGGCGCCCGCGTCGGCGTCGGCGGAGGTCGCGTCGAGCAGGTACAGCCCCGGCGCCGGGCAGGTGGCGCCCAGCTCCACCAGCACCGGCTTGAGCGCCCACTCCGGAGCCAGCGCGTGCGCCGGTCCCGCCCCGAGCATCAGCGGGAACGCGGTCACCCCCGAGAGGCCCTGCGCGGGAACCAGATCCAGGAACAGCTTGAGCACCCCGGTGAACGTCGCCTTGTAGGTCGGCGAGGCGACGACGAGCACGTCGCACCCGCGGACGGCCTCGACCGCCGCCGTCACCGCCGGATCACCGAAACGCAGCAACCCGGCGCCCAACGTGATCACGTCGACCTCGACGTCCGGCGGGGCCCCGGTCAGCCGTTCGGCGAGCAGCCGCGCGGCGGTCAGCGTCCGGGAAGCCGGCTTTAGGTTGCCGACCACCACCGCGGTGCGGCTCATGCCCGGTCCGCCCGGACCGGGACCCGCTCCCCCGCCGTGACCGGGCGGGTGATGACGTTGCCCTCGGCCGGTCGCGGGCAGGTGCCGAAGTCGGAGAACGCGAAGGGCGGGTTGACCGCCCGGTTGAAGTCGAGAACGACCGGGCCGTCGGTGATGTCGACGGTCAGCGTCCGCCAGGGCGCCGTACCCGCCCCGTTGGTCGGATCGTGGAAGACCAGCTGCGCCCTACCCGCACCGGCGGCCACGGCCCGCAGCCGCTGTCCCACACCGTCGATCGCGAACTCGACGGTGCCGACCACGGTCTGCACGTGCGCGAGGCCCGCGGCCGCGGCGCCGACGACGATCTGGTGCGGCGGCTCGGGACGGAAGACACCGTCCACCAGCCACTCCGGCCGTACCTCGTACGCGGGCACCCCGGTGAACCTGGTCCGCCCGGGTGCGTCGCTGTCGCGGAACCGGACGGCGAGACGTTCGCTGCGCCGGATCAACTCGACCGCGACCGTCCCGGCGCGCAGCCAGACGAATCCGCCGCCCTCGGCGGCATCGGCGGTGACGGGGCCGTCGACCGGGGAGCCGTCGGCGGTGGTGATCGCGTTCTCCCCAGCGCCGTCGTAGCGGGCGCGGCCGTCCGCGGTGAGGGAGAACCGGCCGGGCAGCGCCGGTGTGGTGACCGGCTCGGTTGTCAGCCAGCGCAGGTCGACCAGCGACAGCCAGCCGTGCGGAGCGGCCAGCTCGCGTTCCCGGTCGTGGTGCCAGCGGCCCCAGTCGGTCAGCAGGCGGGTGGGATCAAGGGTGGCGGTCATCGAGGGCTCCGGTCCGGTCAGGCGAGGGCGAAGGCGGTGGCGGCGGCGACGTAGCGGTCCTGCCGGGCGGCGTCGGCGTCCCGGCGGGCGACCTCCGCCTTGACCAACGGGATGACCTCGCGGCCGAACTCGACCGCGTCCGCCAGCAGGTCGTAGCCCCGGGCGCTGAAGTGCCGCACGCCCAGGTCGTAGTAGTCGAGCAGGGCCTGGGCGACCAGCTCCGGGGTGCCGACGAGCGCGGTGGAGTTCCCGGCACCGCCGGTGGCCGCGGCGGTGGCGGTCCACAGCGCCCGGACCTGCCGGTCCGCACCGGCCGCCTGGGCGAGCAGCCGCTGGGAGCCGGCGTTCTCCGGGGCACCCGGCCGGCGACGCGGCGCCTGCTGCAGCTGGGCGAGGATGCGCTGCGCCTTCTCCGCGGCGGCGG
>JBQGEH010000903.1:0-1826 GCA_052039515.1 Nakamurella sp.
CTGCGGGTCACACAGCGCCTCAGCGCCTCGCCACTCTCTGCTGGACCCCCGGTTGTTGAGCCAGGTCCCCAACGACGGTGTCCGACTCGCACTGATGTTGCGTTTGCCGGGCGGTGTTGGTGTTGGCCGCGGCCGTCAGGCGCGAGTCGTCGGGGGATGGTGCCGAGATTGCGCTGGCGCCGATCGAGCCGCGATCTGCGCCGAGTCCGCGGCCAGCGGCGACAACGTCGGGACGGCTCGCGTTCGAGGCGGCCGGCTACTCGCCGCCGGTGGACGGTGTGTCCCTCCGGCATATGGAATGGCGTGGTGAGTTCAAGTGATGTGATGTCTGCCGCCGGCGTGGGTCGACAGACCGATCTCGGGCAGCGCAGCATTTCGCGCGTGACGGTGCTGGGGGTGCCGAACAGTGCAAGTGCGTACTGCGTCGGTGTGGAGCACGCTCCGGCGGCGTTGCGCGAGGCCGGGCTTCTCGATGCGCTCGCCGCGGGGGGCTCGGAGGTCGTCGACGCCGGTGATCTGTCGGTGCGGTTGTGGCGACCCGATCAGGAGCACCGGTTCGCGCAGAACGTGCTCGAGGAGGCGCAGGCGTCGGCCGAGCTCGCCGAAGCCGCAGGCGCCCTGCTCGGCGAGGGCCGGCGGCTGCTGGTGCTGGGGGGCAGCTGCATGGTCGCCTTCGGCCTGTGTCGGGCCATGGCTGTGGCGGGCCGGCGACCACGCCTGGTCTACATCGATCGGCACCTCGATCTCAACACCCCCGGCTCGACGACCGAGGGATCGCTCAGCTGGATGGGTGTGGCGCACGCGCTGGGACTCGACGGCGCAGCGCCGGAACTGCTCGATGCGGCCGACAGCGTACCGACGCTGCGCCCTGCCGACCTGGTCTACCTGGGCGCCGATCCCGCGCGCGAGACCACCGAGTGGGAGCGCGATCAGGTCGCCGCCCTCGACCTACGCATCGTCGATCAGGACACTCTCTGCGACGATCCTGCAGCGGCTGCTCAACAAGCGCTCGCCCAGCTCGGTCACGGGCCGTTCGTGGTGCACCTCGACGTCGACGTCCTCGATTTCCTCGACGCTCCGATCGCCGCTAACGTCAACGGTCGCAACAGCGGCCCCACCGTGGCCATGATCGGTCAGGCACTCGCCGAACTCCTGGCCGATCCCGATTGCTGGGGCCTGTCGATCGGGCAGCTCGTCCCTGCCCATGCAGCTTCTGACCCCACAGCGATCCCGCGCCTGGTATCCGCCCTCGCGGCCGCGTTCGACCCGAGTTCGAGCCCGGCCGCCGGATAAGCCGCTCAACCATCACCAGAGACCCGGGCGAAGACACGACACCGCGCCGGCCGACGGCTGCTCGAGCTCCTCGACTCGGCGGCGAACAGAACCTTGGCCTCTCGGCCGCCTCACGATCGGTCCCTCGAGCGGGCCTCAGCGCGCGCCGAGGAAGTGGGCCAGGTCGCGGGCGAGGGTGTGGGGTGCTTCTTCAGCGATGTGGTGGCCGGAGTCGATGCCGTGGCCACGAAGGTCATTGGCCCAGCCCTGCCAGATCTGCAGCGGGTCTCCGTACAACTGTTCGAGGTCGTCGCGCAACGACCACAGGACGAGGACCGGCATGGTCAGCATGTGGCCGGCGTCACGGTCGGCTTGCTCGTCCACCCGGTCGACGCTGAGTCCGGCGCGGTAGTCCTCCAGCATCGCCAAGACGACATCGGGATCACGCATCGCGGCCCGCCACTCGGCGTGGTTCGCCTCCCCCATCAACTCCGGGTCTCCGTGGTACCAGGCGTCAGGATCGACGAGGATCACGCGTTCGGGGATGGTTGGTT
>JBQGEH010000904.1:0-2707 GCA_052039515.1 Nakamurella sp.
GGCCGTCGGGTCGGTGTTGGGCATCGCGAAGACCGCCGTGTACCCACCGAGAGCGGCGGCGCGGGAACCGCTCTCGACCGTCTCGGCGTCCTCCCGGCCCGGTTCGCGCAGGTGGGTGTGCAGGTCGACCAGGCCCGGCAGCAGGACCGTCCCGGCGCCGTCGACGCGCAGCGTGGTGTCGTCGGCCCCGGCGGCCGCGTCGGCGCCGAGGGCGGCGATCATCCCGTCGGCGAGCAGCACGTCCGTGGCCTCCCCGCCGTACGGGCGGGTGCCGGTGATCAGGACGGTGGGCACGGGGTCTCCTCCAAAGCGGTGCGGGGCCGGGTTCACGACAGCTCCCCGGCCAAGAGTGTGTAGAGCACGGCCATCCGCACCGTCACCCCGTTGGCGACCTGCTCGACGATGACCGAGTTCGGCCCGTCGGCCACGTCGTGGGCGATCTCCATGCCCCGGTTCATCGGGCCGGGGTGCAGCACGATGCCGTGGTCGGCGATGAGGTCGCGGCGCCGGGCGTCCAGGCCGTAGCGGCGGCTGTACTCACGCTCGGTGGGGAAGAACGCGCCGCCCATCCGCTCCCGCTGGACGCGCAGCATCATCACCGCGTCCGCACCCGTCAGCGCCCGGTCCAGGTCGTAGTCCACCGCGGCGGGCCAGCCGGCCACCCCGACCGGGAGCAGCGTCGGCGGCGCGACCAGGGTGACCTCGGCGCCGAGCGTCGACAGCAGCAGCACGTTCGAGCGTGCGACCCGGGAGTGCAGCACGTCGCCGACCACCACGATCCGGCGCCCGTCCAGCGCGCCGAGGTGCCGGCGCAGCGTGTAGGCGTCCAGCAGCGCCTGCGTCGGGTGCTCGTGGGTGCCGTCGCCGGCGTTGACGACGTGCCCCTGCACCCAGTGCGACAACCGTTGCGGCGCACCGGAGGACGAGTGCCGGCAGACGACGATGTCGGCGCCCATCGCCTGCAGCGTCCAGGCGGTGTCCTTGAGCGACTCGCCCTTGGACACCGACGAACCCTTGGCCGAGAAGTTGATGACGTCGGCCGACAGCCGCTTCGCCGCCACCTCGAACGAGATCCGGGTCCGGGTGGAGTCCTCGTAGAACAGGTTCACCACGGTGCGGCCGCGCAGCGTCGGCAGCTTGCGGACCTCCCGGCCGGCGATGGCCTGGTCGATGCGCTGCGCGGTGTCCAGCAGGTACTCCGCGCTGTCGCGGGACAGCTGACCGGCCGACAGCAGGTGCCGCGGCACCGCCGGGGCGAGCCGGTCGGGGTCGGCGACCAGCGGCTCGGGCGTGAGGTTCGCGGTACTCACGGTGCCGGTCTGGTTCGCGAGGCTCACGGCGCCGGTCTGGTTCGCGAGGCTCACGGGGCCCTCCGCAATTCGACCGCGTCGCGGCCGTCGACCTCGGCGAACCGCACGGCGACGTCGTCGCCGAGCGCGGTGGGGATGTTCTTGCCGACGTAGTCGGCCCGCAGGGGCAGCTGCCGGTGCCCGCGGTCGACGAGCACGGCCAGCTGCACCTGCGCGGGGCGGCCGTGGTCGCGCAGTGCATCCATGGCGGCGCGCACGGTCCGGCCGGAGAACAGCACGTCGTCGACCAGCACGACGATGCGCTCGTCGATGCCACCGTCCGGGATGACCGTGGCGGCCAGCGCCCGGGGGGCACGGCGCCGCAGGTCGTCGCGGTAGAGGGTGATGTCCAGCGATCCGGCGGTGAACGGGCGGCCCGCGAAGGTCGACAAGCGCTCGGCCAACCGGTCGGCGAGCACACTGCCGCGGGTCGGGATGCCCAGCAGGACGACCTCGCCGGCGTCGGCGGCCTCGCCGGTGCGTTCCAGGATCTGGTGGGCGATCCGGTCCACGATGCGGGCGATGTCCGCGCCGGTCAGGAGTTCACGGATGGCGGAAACCTCGGCGGGCCCCGCAGCGGGGGCGCTCACCGGCTGTGCCGGGTGTGGGCGCGTCGACACCTACTCCGACCTCCTTACCCGCCTCACGGGACGGCCTTAAAGGATGTCTCGGCACCCGAGCCCGGGCACCGCGCTCCGCAGTCTACCCAGCCGATTTCTTGGTCACGAATCATCTAACGATGCGTGAGTCGCCTGTACTGTGTGTAACCATTCATGCGACACTATGAGTGTGCGGTGACCAGTTCGGTCGCCAGCGGGGAAGGGTCGGCCATGTCAGAGAACTACGCACGCGCGCTCGGCGCACGCCTCCGCGCCATCCGCGCCCAGCAGGGCCTGTCGCTGCACGGCATCGAGGCCAAGTCCGACGGCCGCTGGAAGGCCGTCGTGGTGGGCTCCTACGAGCGTGGCGACCGCGCGGTGACCGTGGCCAAGCTGGCGGAACTCGCGGAGTTCTACGGGGTTCCGGTGTCGGAGCTGCTGCCCGACGCCCGCAGTGCCCGTCGCGGCCCGGCCACCCCGAAGCTCAAGATCGACCTGCAGCGGCTGGGCGAACTGCCCACCCACCTGGCCGGCCCGCTGGCCCGCTACGCCGCCGCCATCCAGTCCCAGCGCGGTGACTACAACGGCAAGGTGCTGACCATCCGCGCCGAGGATCTGCGGTCACTCGCAGTCATCTACGACATGACGCCGGAGGACCTGACCGAGCAGCTGGTCCGCTGGGGCGTCCTGCCCGAGGGATCCGAACTGCACTGAGACCCGGGACCGGGACGGCGATCCGTCCCGGTCCGTCCGGTTCCC
>JBQGEH010000905.1:0-1869 GCA_052039515.1 Nakamurella sp.
CCGGGCGCCGCGTCGCTGCTGGCGGGCCCGGAGGCGGCCTTCTGAGCCACGCCCCGACCGGCGTCCGGCCCGGGGGACCACACCGGCCCGCACACCCCGCCGCAGCGGGGGGCGGGCCGTTCGCCGTCCCGGGGTCAGCGCACGACGGTGAGGGTCACCGTCGCCGACTGGGCCCCGCCGGTGGCGGTCACCGTGGTGGCGCCGGGCCCCACCGCGGCGGGCAGGGCGACCGTGACCCGGGCGCTGCCGTTGACGTCGGTGAGCACCGACGTCAGGGGGACACCGGCGACGGTCAGCTGCACCGTGGAGTACCGGGTGAAGCCGGCCAGCGAGAAGGTGACGTTGGCGCCCACCTTCGGTTTGAGCGTGCTCGCCTTGAGCACCGTCGCGGGGTCGGTGGCGATGACCGCGGTGGTCGACTTCGAGACCGACACGTTGCCGGCCAGGTCGGTGGCCCGGTATTCGACCGAGTAGGCACCGACGGCGGTCAGGTCGATCCGGGTGCCGGTCGTCCAGGCGCCGCCGTTCATCCGCCACTCGACCACCGGTGAGCCCGACAGGGCGTCGGTCGCGGTGAACACCAGGGCCACCGGGTTGCGCGGCGAGCCCGAGCGGGTCACCGGGTCCGCGGCCAGCGTGACCGCCGGCGCGGTCCGGTCGATCTTCACCGTGGTCACCTGCTCGGAGCCGGTCACCACCACCGACGAGCGCAGCAGCCGGGTGGTGAGCCGGTTCTCGCCCTGGGTCGAGAGCGAGAACGGTGTGCCGTAGGTCTTCCAGCCGCCGTCACCCAGCTTGTACTGGATCTTCGTGCCGGCCGGGCCACCGAGGGCGATGACGACGGTGGACCGGTACCACCCCTGGGTGGCCGGGGTGGCGGCCGTGACGCCCACCGTCGCCCGCTCCGGCGGCGCGACGAAGCGGACGCGGTAGGTCTTCGTCGTGGTGCCGTCCTCGGCGGTGACCAGCACGGTCGCCGTCGGGGTGGCGGTGCTCGCCTGTGTGACGGTGGCGGTCGCCCGTGAGTCCGCGGGCACCGCGGTCACCGTCGGCGGGGTGGCCGCCGCGCTCTCCACCGTGTAATCGGTCACTGCGGGGTCGAAGCCGGCCACCGGGGCGCCGGCGACCCGGATGACGCCGGCGTCGGCCACCGCGGCCTTCCCGGGCACGGCCGCGTTGATCTGCGTCTCGGACACGACCATGTGGGTGTTGGCGGTGGCGGTGAGGGCGAAGCGCACCCCGGTCGCCCGGACCCCGCCCAGCGGCAGGGTCGCGGTCGGTGCGGCGCCGCTGGTCGGGACGACCGTGGTGACGGTGTCCCCGACGGCGGTCCACTGTCCGGCCGGCGTCCGGTACTCCGCTCGGACGGTGGCGGCCCAGCTGGTGGCGGAGCCGTCGCGGAAGAAGGTCATCGTGGCGTCGGACAGCAACTGCTCGCCGAACAGGTAGGTCAGGGTGTCGGTCGCCCGCTTGGTCCCGGACAGCCAGTTCGACCAGGCCTTGTCGGTCAGGTCGCCGTTGCGGGTGCGGTCCACCGAATAGCCCGGCTCGGTGAAGGTCGCCGACGCGGTGGTGGTCGCAGCGGTGGCGATGTTGCTGGTCGCCGGGGCCGTCACGATGATCCGTAAGGTGGCGGGCAGGGCGGGTGACCCGGCGACGTTCGAGGTGGCGGTGCCGTTGACGAGCACGACCCCCGGCGCGGCCAGCGCCGCGTCGGTGACCGCGCCGAGATCCCAGCTCACCGCGGTCGGGTAGGCGGCGGTGCCGTCGGCGGTGCGGGCCGGCACGCTGGTCGGCGCGGCGGCGATCACACCGGCGGCGCCGGCTCCGGCGTAGGTGGTGACGCTGACCGGGTCGGTGCCGGTGAAG
>JBQGEH010000906.1:0-1747 GCA_052039515.1 Nakamurella sp.
GAAGAGGTCCAGGTGGCGGCAGAACTGACGCGCCACCGCCTGCACCCCGGCGACCCCGGCTGCGGTGACGGTGGAGCGGTCGTGACCGAACTCCGCACGGAGGGCGGCGACCATCCGGTCGCCCCGGTCCGGATCGGGGAACATGCGGTCCGTCCACCGGCCCAAGGCGTCGACGAGATCCGCGAGCGTGTCACCGCTCCCCGGCGGAGGGCGGCCGTCGGCGGACATGCCCGCACCCTAGTGCCGCCGATCCGGGCGGCACCAGGGTGCGGCGGGGGGACTACGCCGTCGCGGCCGCCACCCGCGGGAAGCGGGGCGGGTTGACCGCGGCCATCTCCTCGAGCACCCGGACCACCTGGCAGCTGTAGCCGAACTCGTTGTCGTACCAGACGTACAGGACCAGGTTGTGACCGTCGCTGAGGGTGGCGAGACCGTCGACGACGCCGGCGTGCCGGGACCCGACGAAGTCGCTGGACACCACTTCCGGCGACTCGATGTAGTCGATCTGCTGGTGCAGGTCCGACTCCAGCGAGACCGTCCGCAGGTGCGCGTTGACCTCGTCCCGGGTGGCGGGACGCTCCAGCGCCAGATGGAGGATGGCCATCGAGACGTCGGCGGTGGGTACCCGGATGGCGTTGCCGGTGAGTTTGCCGGTGAGCGCGGGGAAGGCCTTGGCCACGGCCTTGGCGGCGCCGGTCTCGGTGATGACCATGTTCAGGGCGGCCGACCGACCGCGCCGGTCACCGGCGTGGAAGTTGTCGACCAGGTTCTGGTCGTTGGTGAAGGAGTGGACGGTCTCGACGTGGCCGTGCGCGATGCCCCAGCGGTCGTGGATGACCTTCAGCACCGGGGTGATGGCGTTGGTGGTGCACGACGCCGCGGTGAGCATCGTGTCCTCGGGGGTGAAGACGGTGTGGTTGATGCCGTGCACCACGTTCTTCAGGCCCCCGCCGCCCGGCGACGTCAGCAGCACCCGGGCGACGCCGGGCGACCGCAGATGCTGGGACAGCTTCTCCGGAGTGCGCCACTTGCCGGTGTTGTCGATGACGATGGCGTTCTCGATGCCGTACGCCGGGTAGTCCACGGTGGCGGGGTCGTCGGAGTAGATCACCTGGATGAGCGTGCCATTGGCCAGGATCGTGTTGTTCTCCGCGTCCACGGTGATGGTGCCCTCGAACGGGCCGTGGATGGTGTCGCGGCGCAGCAGGCTGGCGCGCTTGACGAGGTCGTCCGCGGTGGGCACGTTGCTGCGCCGCACCACGATGGCCCGCAACCGCAGTCGCTGTCCGCCGCCGGCGTGCTCGATGAGGATGCGGGCCAGCAGCCGGCCGATGCGGCCGAAGCCGTACAACACGACATCCGTGCTGGGGCGGGGGCTCTCACCGTGCCGGCCGACGACGGGAGCGAGCTCGTCGCGGAGGAACTCGGCCAGGTCCCGTCCGGCACCGGACCGGCGGTAGGCGGCGGACAGCCGGGCCAGGTCCACCGACGCCGCTCCCAGGTCGAGGGTGGCCAGCGTCTGCAGCAGCGGCAGGGTGTCCTCCAGCGGCAGTTCCACGTCGTCGATCTGCCGGGCGAAGCGGTGGGCCTTGAGCAGGCCGATGACCGACTGGTTGACCAGGCTCCGCCCGTACACCGAGGTGACCACGTCGTGGCGGCGGTACAACCGGCCGATCAGCGGGATCATCTGCTCGGCCAGTTCCTCGCGGGCGATCCAGCTGGCGCGACTCAGGTCGACCGGCGTCTC
>JBQGEH010000907.1:0-4702 GCA_052039515.1 Nakamurella sp.
AGCTCGCGGGTCGTCGACCGCACCCCCTCGGCGACCACGAGGAGATCGGCCCGCAGCGTCCGGCCCTGCGCCGTGGTCACCGTGACCCCGTGTCCGGCGCCGTCGTCGTCGACGCTGTCGACGGGGTCGCCGACGCGGATGTCGAGGTCGTCGGGCAGCGCGTCGAGGAGGACCCGGGCGAGGTCGCCACGGAGGATCTCGAGCTCCGCGGTCGCGCCGTCCGGCCCGTCCGACGGCAGTTCGGCGTAGACCGCACCGCGCTCGTCGACCAGCACGGTGCCGGTCTCGGTGGTGTTGCGCCGCTTGACCGCTGCCGTCAGTCCCATCCGGTCCAGGACCTCGCGCGCCACGCCCCGCACGTCGACGTTCTGGCCGCCGTCGCGGAACTCCGGCGCTCGCTCGAGAACGGTCACCTGCCAACCGATCCGGCGTAACCAGAATGCGCACGACAGGCCGGCGATGCTGGCACCGGAGATGACGGCGGTGCGGGTCTCGGCGTGGGTCACGTCGTCCTCCTAGACTGATGTCTTCAGTGTGGATCCACTTTGCAGCAAAGGAACCTGATGCCGGAGTACCCCGTCGACCCGCTCACCGAACACTGGACGCCGCTGCAGATCGACGTGCTCGAGGGACTGCAGGCGTGGACCGTCGGGTCGGCCGAACTCAACCATCACCTGGCGCGCTGGACGGGTCTGCCGACGTCGGACGCCGACGCCCTGGGGCACGTGGTCTGGGCGGCGGAGGGCGGCTCACCGCTCACCCCGCGGGAGCTGTCGCGCCGCATCGGGATGACCTCCGGCGCCACCACCATCCTGCTCGACCGGCTGGCGGCCGCGGGGATGCTGGCCCGCAGCCGCGAGCACGCCGACCGGCGGCGCGTGACGCTCCGCCCCACCGAGCTGGGCCGGGAGCGGACGCGGGCGTTCACCGCCTTCGCCGGCGCCGAGATCGCCGCCGCCGTCCGGGCGGTACCCGCCGCCGACCTCGAGGTGATCACCGGGTTCCTCGCACGGATGCGGTCGGCGCTCGACGCCGCCAACGCGCGTCTGGACGAGCGGTCGACGCGGTCCCCGGCTCCCCATGGCGGGCCGGACGGCTGTTAGGGACGCCCCTCGGGTGTCAGAGCGTCCCTCGCCGCTGCAGCCCGACGAAGACCCCCCAGCCGATCGGTGCCGGGATCCAGAACGTCGCCGCCCGGAACGCCAGCACACCGGTGAGCGCGCCGGCCACGGGGACGCCGGCGGCGGTGAGCCCGGCGATGAGCGCCGCCTCCACCGCGCCGACCCCGCCCGGGGTGGGCACCGCCGACCCGATCGTGGACGACGCGAGGAACACCACCACGAGCACCGGTAGTGACACCGGCTGCCCGTAGGCCCGCAGCGACGCGTCCAACGCGAGCACGTACCCGCCGTTGAGGACGATCGCACCGGCGACGGCGCCGATGGTGCGCCGGGGCTGGCTCGTCAGTTCCAGCAGCTGCGGCAGCGTCCGCTTGAGCAGCGGCTGAATCTGTCGTTGCACGAAGCGACGGCTGGGCGGGATCGCCATGATGACGCCGAGCACCGCGGCCGCCGCGATCAGCACGATGACCACCGTCGAACTGGGCAGCAGCGAGAGCTGCGTCCCGGACGCGCCACTGAGCCAGGCGCACACGATGAGCAGCACGACCGTCACCACGACGACGATCAGCTCGCTGATACCGACGCTCGCGGTGGCCACCGGCACGGCCACCCCGGCCCGTTGCAGGTAGCGGATGTTGATCCCGACGTGGCCGACCGCGGGTGGTGTCACCAGCGCCACGAACGACGACGCCACCTGCACCATGACCGTGCGCAGCAACGGCAGCGCGACCGGCACGAACGCCCGCTTGGCCAGCGCGGCCCCGACGTAGGTGATCGCCGAACCGACGACGGCGCCGATCAGCCAGAGCGGCTGCTCGGGATGCAACGCGGTGGCCAGGCTGACCTTGGACAGCTGGGTGGCCAGGATGTACGCCGCCGCCGCTCCACCGATGACGCTGATCAGGGTGCGGGTGCGCACGCGTTCGAGTCGGGGCGGCGTCACCCCGGCGGCCTCGGCGTCCGGCCCCAGCAGCACCGAGCGGAGCTCCGTGAGCAGGTGCGTGCCCTTGAGCTCCTTCCGGGTGGGCCCGGGCAGACCCACGGGCTGCAGCAGCGCCGCGAGACGGCGGTTCGCCGCGGCCGGCGTCGCGTAGCCCTCGGTCACCGCGGCCACCGCCGGGCCGGCGCCCAGCCGCGTCGACGACGCGACCAGCAGCGCCACCAGATCGAGGTCGCGCTGCAGCTCCGACGACGCCGGCTGGGCCGTCGACAGGTCGCGGAACCCCACCTCCCCGTCGGCGACGACCGCCACGCTGTCGCTGGTCAGGGTGCCGTGGGTGAGACCGACGTCGTGCATGCGGCGCAGTGCCGCCGCGGCGCCGGTGAACCGGGCCCGCTCCGCGTCCGGGGAATCCTCCGCCGGTGGGGCTTCCTCCAGGGTGCTCTCGACCAGGACCAGGGCGCGTCCGACCGCCAGCATGGCCAACGACCGGGGGGCCGTGACCCCGGCGGACTGGGCCAGTGCCCCGGACAGCGCCTGCCGCTCCATCTGGCCGCGCAGCGACAGCGCCGGGCGGCCCACCGCGGAACTGCGCAGCCGCAGCACCCGCCAGACGCGGTGGGCGAAGGGGACGCCCCGCCGGTCGTGGTCGACCACGGTCACCGCCACCGGCGGACCGTCGACGAGCTGCCCACGGAACTTGGCCCGGCCAGGCAGGTCCGAGAGGGTCTCGAGACGGACGACCGGCCAGCCGGCCCGCTGCATCTCGGTCTGGATGCGGTGCGCGGCCGGCCGGGCGGGGACCACCCCGAGCAGCACCCGGGATCCGGTCCCGACCGCGCCGCCGACGAGGACGGCGATCGCGGCGCTGGGGACGGTGAGGCTGCCGGAGACGGCGGCGGACACGATCGCGAAGACGATGACCAGACGCGCCAGCACCCGCAGCCGGGACCGCGACAGGTCGGCCGCGACCACCGCGGCGACGGACGCGACGACCGGCAGTCCCGGCGCGTCCCGGGTCGGCCCGTCCAGCAGGTGGGAGACGTCGCGGCCCGCCGTCGTGCGCACGATCCACAGCACGAGGACGGCCAGGACGACGGCCGCCAGCGCGGCCAGCACCGCCCGGGTGACCGCGAACCGCCGGAACCGCAGGCTCTCCACCGCGATCGCCAGCAGCACCGCGGCCACCCCGAACGACAGCCCGACGTTGACCAGCGACAGCAGGCCGCGCAGCAGCCCGGAGGTGATCGGCGGGAACGCCCGGGCCAGTCCGCGGAGCCAGTCCGTGGCGACCAGGTCGACCACCAGCAGCACGACCAGGGCGACGCTCGTCAGCACGAAGCGCGACACGTCGACCGGCCGCCGCACCCGCTGACGCGGCCAGAAGTCGCTCAGCTGCAGGGCGCTGAACCACTTCGTGGCCGCCAACCAGCGCGCCCGGAGCGATGCGATGTCCACCGGAACAGTCTGAGTGAGCCGCCGCCGCCGCGGACCCACACCGCGCGGGAGGACGGGGGCGTTCGTCACACCGCAGGCCCGGCCGTCGACGCCCTCCTCGGGTGCGTGACCGGCCGGGATGCTGCCGACCGGAACCGCCGATAGAGGGTCCGGGTGGCCGGCTCCGACGGTCGCGAGTTCGGCCGGAGACGCCTCGCCGGGGCACGATGAGGCCCATGGCAACGATCGATTCACCCGTCCCGGACACACCGGCGGCCCCCCGACCACGATCCGGCCCGACGTTTCACCTGGAGCGTTGGGTCTTCTGGCCGGCGGCGGTGGCGGTCCTCGGCTTCGTCGCCTTCACGCTGATCGCGCCGGGTACCGCGGAGTCGCTGTTCCGCGGACTCCAGGACGGCATCGTCAGCAATTTCAGCTGGTACTACGTGCTGGTCGTGGCCGTGTTCGTCGGCTTCTCCCTGTTCGCCGGGTTCGGCCGCTGGGGCGGCATCAAGCTCGGCCGGGACACCGACGAGCCGGAGTTCTCGACCGCCTCGTGGTTCTCGCTGCTCTTCGCCGCCGGCATGGGTATCGGGCTCGTCTTCTACGGCGTCTCCGAGCCGCTCAGCCACTTCGTCTCGCCCCGGCCCGGCGTCACGGGCGGCCAGGACCAGCTCGCCCAGCAGGCGATGACCCAGACCTTCCTCCACTGGGGGCTGCACGCCTGGGCCGTCTACGCGGTCCTCGGCCTCGCGCTGGCCTACGCCATCCACCGTCGCGGTCGACCGGTGTCGATCCGGTGGGCGCTGGAGCCACTGCTCGGCCGCCGGGTGCGCGGGGGCTGGGGAAACCTCATCGACGTCCTCGCACTCGTCGGGACCCTGTTCGGCGTCGCCACCTCGCTCGGACTGGGCGTCATCCAGATCGGCGCCGGACTGGAGAGCGCGGGGATCGCCGACAGCACCGAGGTCACCCAGATCGCGGTCATCGTCGTGGTCACCCTGGTCACCATCTACTCGCTGGTCAGCGGGGTGGCCAAGGGGATGAAGATCCTGTCCAACTTCAACCTGACCCTGGCCGGCTTCGTCCTGGTGTTCGTGCTGGTCGTGGGGCCGACCCGGTTCCTGCTGCGCGACTTCGTCCAGTCGGTGGGTCACTACCTGCAGAACGTCGTGGGTCTGTCGTTCAACGTGACCGCGCAACA
>JBQGEH010000908.1:0-3639 GCA_052039515.1 Nakamurella sp.
GGCACGAACTCCGGCACGCCGTCGGCGCCCATGTGCGCCCGCCAATGGCCGCGATGGATCTCGGTGTGGTGGTGCACGCACAACAGGCAGCCGTTGGCGTAGCTGGTGTCGCCGAGGTCGCGGGACCAGAAGCGGACGTGATGGACGTCGGTCCACGACGGTGGCCGGTCGCACCCGGGAAACGCGCAGCCGCGGTCCCGCAGGGTGATCGCGTGCCGCAGCGCCGGGCTGAAGGTGCGGGTGGCGCGGCCGAGATCGAGCACCTGGCCGTCACCGCCGAGGACGGCCGGGATGACGTCGGCGTCGCAGAGCAGGCGCCGGGCCGTGGCCGGTGTCAGGGTGGCGCCGCCGTCGGTGACCGCGGTGCCGATGCGGTCGCGCAGCACATCCCAGGACAGCGTGACCGCGACCTGCGGACGGCGCCCACCGTGCGTCGGTAGCTCCGCGACCGACAACGCCCGGCGCAGCACCTCGACCAGCGCGTGGGCGCGCCGGGTCGCGGCCGGCCGGGTGTCCCGGACGCCGTCGACCGCCGGGGCGGGCGCGGCGAGCCCGTCGACGGCGACCCGCAGGGTCTCCACCGACAGGTCGTCGAGCCGCCCCGTCACCGGGGTCAGACCGGTCGCGGGATTGCGCATCCCGATGTGCAGCTCCGCCCGCGCGAACGCCTCCTGCTGGTCGAGACCGCCGTCGGGATCGAGCACCTCGGCCAGGTGGGCGGCGACCTTGCGGAACTGGTCCGGCTCGAGCTCGACGGCGTATCCGACGAGCGTCCGCTCGGCCTCCGCCCGCGCCGCGGGACCGACCCGGTCGGGCAGTGCCGTCAGCGTCGCGATGACGGTGTCGACGTGTGCACGGTCCAGCCGACCGGCGTCCACCGCGGCGCGCAGCACCGGCAGCTCCGGCGGCGCCGTCGCACCGGAGGGCTGCAGGCGGTCGTGGACCGCCCGGGCCGCCCGCACCCGGGACCGGGCCTCGGCGCCGGTGAGGCGGAGCATCTGCCGCAGCAGTGCTGCCGTCGACGGACAGCCGTGGGCCGCGGCCACGCCACGACGATCCAGCTCCGCGACCTGGGCCACCTGCGCGGCGAGCAGGGTCCGGGCGACCACCTCGCCGGCCTGCAGGACCGACACCAGTTCGTCGCCGGCGACCGCGGCCCAGGGCAGCGACCGTAGCTCGTCCAGCGCCGCGCCCACTCGCCGGAGCAGCGTCTGCGCGCGCTCCGCGGTGGGGGACAGCTCCGGTTCGGACATGCGACGCACGGTAGAACGTCTGTTCGACCTGGTGAGTAGACCATCCACACCGTTGCGTCCCGGTCAGGCGGTGTGGATGACGAACCGCCCGTGCGTCGCATCCGCCCGGCGTGTCATCCCTGCGACGGACCCGCCCGCACCACGATCGCCAGGCCGACGGATGTGCCGCCGGTCACCGCTCCCTAACGTCGAGGACGAGCGGCCGGCACCCGGCCGCCGGACGACGGGAGGTGGTGGCGTGCTCGAACTACGATCGGTCAGCCGCCGGTTCGGTGACCGGACGGTGGTGGACGACGTGTCGTTCACCGTCGGCCCGGGACGGCTGACCGGCTTCGTCGGGGCCAACGGCGCCGGCAAGACCACGACCATGCGGATCGTGCTGGGCGTCCTGGCCGCGGACCACGGCGATGTCCTGTGGCACGGCCGGCCCATCACCACGGCGGAGCGACGGCGGTTCGGCTACATGCCGGAGGAGCGCGGCCTCTATCCCAAGATGAAGGTCGCCGAGCAGATCACCTATTTCGGGCAGCTGCACGGACAGAGCCGTAAGGCCGCCGCCGCGGCCACCGCGGAGCTGCTCGAGCAGCTGTCGCTGTCGGACCGGGCGGGCGACACCCTGGAGTCGCTGTCGCTGGGCAACCAGCAGCGCGCCCAGATCGCCGCCGCGCTGGTGCACGACCCGATAGCGCTGATCCTGGACGAACCGTTCTCCGGCCTCGACCCGCTCGCCGTCGACGCGGTGCTGCACGTCCTGCGGGAACGGGCCGCCCGCGGCGTCCCGGTGCTGTTCTCCAGTCACCAGCTCGACGTCGTCGAGCGCCTGTGCGACGACATCGTGGTCATCGCCGGCGGTCGGGTCGCCGCCGCGGGCGGCCGGGACGAACTCCGCCACGCCCACGCCGGCCGCCGCTACCGGCTCACCGTCGACCCCGACGCCGGATGGCTGCGCGACTGGGCCGCCGACAACGGCCTGCGGGTGGTGGACGTCGACGGCCCCCGCGCGGTCATCGAGCTGGCCCGCCCCGAACTCGAGCAGCCACTGCTCACCGAGGCGCTACGCCGCGGCCCGGTCCGCGAGTTCGCGCCCGTCGTCCCCACCTTGTCGCAGATCTTCCGGGAGGTCATCCGATGAGCACCACCGCGCAGCGCACCGCGCCGCCCGCCCCGGCGCCCACCGCCAGCGGCACCTCCGAATGGCAGGCCACCCGGCTGGTCGCGCGCCGGGAGATCAAGGTCAAGCTCCACGACCGGGCGTTTCTCATCGGCAGCATCTTCACGCTGGTGCTGGTGGCGGCGGCGACCATCCTGCCGTCGCTGTTCAGTGGCGGGACGACCACGGTCGCCGCGGTGGGCGACGCCGCCCAGCGGGCCGCCGCCACCGCCGGCGCCGAGGTCACCGTGGTCGACTCGCCGCAGGCGGCCGAGACGCTCGTCCGTGACGGCACCGTCGACGCCGCTCTCATCCCCGACACCGCGGGCGGCTCCCCGTTCGGGGTGTCGATCGTGGCCATGGACGAGGCCCCGTCCGGGCTGGTCGCGAGCCTGTCGGTACCGACCCCGGTGGAACTGCTGGCGCCCTCGCCGGTGGACCCGACGCTCGCGTTCCTCATCCCGTTCGCCTTCGCGATCATCTTCTTCATGACGTCGCTGACGTTCGGGTTGTCGATCGCCCAGAGCGTCGTGGAGGAGAAGCAGACCCGGATCGTGGAGATCCTGGTCGCGGCGATCCCGGTGCGGGCGCTGCTCGCCGGAAAGGTGCTGGGCAACACCGTGCTCGCCGTCGGGCAGATCGTGCTCATCGTGGCCGCCGCCCTGGTCGGCCTGCGGATCAGCGGCACCGATCTGCTTTCCGGTGACGTGCTGTCCCAGCTCAGCGGGGCGATCCTGTGGTTCGTGCCGTTCTTCCTGCTCGGCTTCCTGCTGTTGGCCGGCCTGTGGGCGGTCGCCGGGGCGCTGGTCAGTCGCATCGAGGACCTCGGCTCCACCACCACCCCGGTGCAGCTGCTGGTCATGCTGCCGTTCTTCGGGGTCATCTACGGCAGCTCCCAGCCGTCGCTGATGACCTGGTTGTCGTACGTGCCGTTCTCGGCGCCGACCGCGATGCCGGTGCGGGTGTTCAAGGGCGAGGTCGGCATCGTCGAGCCGCTGATCTCGCTGGGCATTCTGGCCGCCACCGCCACCGTGGTCGTGCTCTTCGCCGCCCGGCTCTACCAGGGCTCGGTGCTCAAAACCAACGGCAAGACCTCCTACGCACAGGCCTGGCGGTCGGCGCGGACCCGCTGATCCGACCCACCCACCGCCGCCGCCCGCACCGCCGCCGCCCGGACCGCCGCCACGGCCGTCCGGGCGGTGCCGTGTCCGGGGGTCGGGAACGCCCCCACGCCCC
>JBQGEH010000909.1:0-1631 GCA_052039515.1 Nakamurella sp.
CGGCGAGGAAGAGTCCGCGTTTGCTGCCGAACGCCTGGTAGAGGCTGCCCCGGTGCAGTCCGGTGCACCTCACCAGGTCGTCGATGGAAGTGCCTTCGTAGCCGGTGTCGAGGAAGGCCGCCGCGGCGGCGCGCACGACCTCGACCCGGTCGAAGGTTGGTGTCCGTCCCATGACGCCAGGATGCTCTTTGTTGAACGTTCGGTCAAGAACGACCATTCAACAATCTGCGGCGTCCGTCGGTGGACCCGTGCGCGAGGATCGACGGGACGAATCCCCGGACCGTGGAGGCCGCCGTGCTGATCGACTCGCTGGCGCCGGTGTTCATGGTGCCGCTGGCCATCGTGGTGGCGCCGCTGCTGGCTGCCCTGGTCGGTCGGTTCGCGCCGGTGCCGCTGGTGGTCTTCGAGGTGCTGCTGGGGCTCGTGATCGGGCCCGCGGTGCTCGGGTGGGCACCGGCCGACGGGTTCGTGTCCGAGCTCGCCGAGGTGGGCCTGGCGATGCTGTTCTTCCTGGCCGGCAACGAGATCGACTTCCCGGCGATCAACGGGCGGCCGCTGCGGCGGGCGGTCGCCGGGTGGCTCGTCGCCGTCGTGCTGATGATCGGGTTCGGACTGCTGATCGCCGCGGACGTCGCCGGCGCGGTCTACGTCGGGGTGGCGCTGACGAGCACCGCGCTGGGGGCGCTGGTCCCGCTGCTGCGGGACGCGGGGGAGATGGGGACGCCGTTCGGGACGGCGGTGGTGGCGGCCGGGGCGGTGGGCGAGTTCGGGCCGCTCATCGCCATCTCGGTGTTCCTGTCCGAGCGCAAGCCTGGGGTGGCGACGGTGGTGCTGCTCGCCTTCGTCGCCCTCACCGCGGTGGCGATCGTGCTGGCGGCGCGCGGCACGCACACCGGGGTGCACCGGCTGATCACCGCGACCCTGCACACCAGCGGCCAGTGGGCCGTGCGGCTGGTGGTGCTCGTGCTGGCCGCGCTGGCCGGACTGAGTCTGCTGCTCGGCCTGGACATGCTGCTCGGGGCGTTCGCGGCCGGAGTGATCATGCGCCTGGTGCTGCGCAACGCGACCCCGGAGGACGCGCACCTGATCAAGGCCAAGGTCGAAGGACTGGGGTTCGGGTTCCTGGTGCCGGTGTTCTTCGTGCACACCGGGATGACGTTCGACCTGGACGCGCTGCTGTCCGACGGGCGGGCGCTGGCCCTGCTGCCGGTGTTCGTGGTGGCCATGCTGCTCATCCGCGGCGGGTCCGGGGTGTTCGGTGCGCCGGTGGGCGCGGCCCGGACCGACCGCCTCGGGCTGATGCTGCTGACCGCCACCGGGCTGCCGATCATCATCGCCGTCACCGGGATCGGGGTGGAGCGGGGCGAGCTGACCGGTTCGCTCGCCGCGTCGATGGTCGGGGCGGGAATGGTCACCGTGCTGCTGTTCCCGCTGCTCGGGTTGCTGGCCCGGCGGCGGACGGTGCGGGCCGGGGTGGTGTGACTCAGCCGAGCAGCCACACCTCGACGGGATCGCCGGGCTCGAGCCGGGTCTGGTCCTCGGCGATCACCAGCATGGAGTCGGCGCCGGCCAGCCAGGAGAGCAGGTGCGACCCGGGGCCGCCCCACGGCTTCACGGTGCCGGCCGCCCGG
>JBQGEH010000910.1:0-3282 GCA_052039515.1 Nakamurella sp.
CTTCTGGAAAGGGTGTTGCTGGCATGGCGACCGACCTTCACCGGAGCCTGAGCGCCGCCCGCGTCTCCGGCCTGACCAAGAGCTTCGGAGACCGGCGGGTGATCGACGATCTCGACCTGGACATCGCGCCGGGGGAGTTCGTGGCCCTGCTGGGGGCCAGCGGCTGCGGCAAGAGCACGCTGCTGCGGGTGCTGGCCGGCCTGGACACCGAGATCAGCGGCCGGGTCGAGGTCGCCGACCGCCGGGCCGTCGCGTTCCAGGCGCCGCGGCTGTTGCCGTGGAAGAAGGTCTGGCGCAACGTCGTCCTCGGCCTGCCCGGACGACCCGACCGGGCCCGGGCCGAGGCGGCGCTGGCCGAGGTCGGGCTGAGCCACCGCAGCGACGTCTGGCCCAAGGTGCTGTCCGGCGGGGAGGCGCAACGAGCCTCGCTGGCCCGCGCGCTGGTCCGCGAGCCCGACCTGCTGCTGCTCGACGAACCGTTCTCGGCGCTCGACGCCCTGACCCGGCTCACCGCGCAGGCCCTGGTGGCCGACCTGTGGACCGCGCACCGGTGCGCCGTGCTGCTGGTGACGCACGACGTCGAGGAGTCGGTCCGGCTGGCCGACCGGGTCCTGGTCATGCGGGACGGCGTCATCGCCCACGAGGTCGTCGTCGACCTGCCCCGCCCGCGGGATGTCGCCGACCCCCGGGTCGTCGCGCTGCGCGCCGAACTGCTGGCCCACCTGGGGGTGCATTCCTGATGAGCGTGGCCGTTCTCGACCACCACCTGTCACCCGGCGCGTCCGACGAGCAGCAGACTCGGCGGGCGCACCTGCTGACCCGCCTGCGGGACGAGCTGTCCGACGGCGAGATCACGGTCTCGGAAACCGATCTCGATCGGGTGGCGACCGATCGGTCCGGGCATCGACTGCCCGGTCGGCCGCTCGCCCTGGTCCGCCCGTGGACGACGGCCGGCGTTGCCGCGACCCTGCGGCTCGCCTCGGCCACCGGCACCGTGGTGGTGCCCCGAGGTGCCGGTACCGGGCTGTCCGGCGGGGCCAGCGCTCCCGACGGATCCATCGTGCTGTCCACCGAGCGGCTGAACCGGATCCTGCAGATCGACCCGGCCGACCAGGTCGCCGTCGTCCAGGCCGGAGTGGTGACCGCCGACCTGGACGCCGTCGCGGCCGAGCACGGGCTGGCGTACGCGCCCGACCCGGCCAGCTGGCGGCAGTCGACCATCGGCGGCAACATCGCCACCAATGCCGGCGGTCTTCACTGCGTGAAGTACGGCGTGACCCGCGAATCGGTGCTGGCCCTGACCGCGGTGCTGGCCGACGGCACCGTCCTGCCGGTCGGTCATCGCACCATCAAGGGCGTGGCCGGTTTCGATCTGACCGGGCTCTTCGTCGGCTCGGAAGGCACCCTCGGCGTGGTCGTCGAGGCGACCGTGCGGCTGCGTCCCCGGCCCGTCCGCACCCGGACGCTGGCCGCCTGGTTCCCGTCCGCCGCAGCGGCCGCCGCGGGAGTGCTCGTCGCGCTGGCCCAGGGCGTCACGCCGAGCGTGCTCGAACTGCTGGACGCCGGCACCCTGCGGGCCATCGACGAGGGCCAGGGCACCGACCTGGCCGAGTACGGATCGGCGCTGCTGCTGGTGCAGACCGACGGTCTCGGTGCCGATGCCGAGATCGCCGCGTTGGCCGGTGCTCTCGTCGACCTGGGCGCCGATGTCGACCTGCCCGAGGGGGCCGAGGCCGACCGGTACTTCGAGCTGCGCCGCAGCGGGCGGGTGTTGGACGACCGGCGGTGGTTCGTCGGAGAGGACGTCGCCGTGCCCCGCTCGGCCATGGGTCCGCTCCTCGAGCGCATCGAGCGGATCGGCGCCGTCCACGGGGTCAGCACCTCCGTGGTCGCGCACGCCGGTGACGGCAACCTGCATCCGCTGTTCACGGTGCCCCGTGAACCGGGGCAGACCGCCGCGCCCGCCGTCCTGGACCAGGCGGCGGACGAACTGGTCCGGGCCGCACTCGAACTCGGCGGCACCATCACCGGCGAGCACGGGGTCGGCATCACCAAACGGCGCTGGCTGGAACAGGAACTCGGGTCGCCGGTGGTGGACCTGCAGCGACGTCTGAACTCCGTCTTCGACCCGGCCGGTGTGCTCAACCCGCACACCTGGCTCGCAAAGGAGCCATCGTGGCCCGCATCCTGAGCATCTCCGCCAGCCCGCAACCCGGCTCCAGCACGTTCGCGGTCCTGAGCACGGTCAACCGTCGGCTGGCCGGCGCCGGGCACCAGGTCGACACGCTCCGGTTGCGTGACCTGCCGCCGTCGGCGCTGTTGGCCGCGGACGTCACCGATCCGGCGATCGCGGACGCACTGGGACTGGTCCGGGAGGCGGACGCACTGGTGGTGGCGACGCCGATCTACCAGGCGTCGTACGCCGGACTGCTGAAGGTGTTCCTCGACGTCGTCCCGCAGTTCGGACTGCGGGGCAAGGCGGTGTTGCCGATCGCCACCGGAGGGTCCACGGCGCACGTGCTGTCGGTCGACTACGCCCTGCGGCCGGTGCTGTCGGTGCTCGGCGCGACGGTGGCTCCGGGCTGGTTCGTGCCGTCGGCCCATGTCCGCCAGTGGCCGGACGGGGGAGTGCTGGTCGACGCGGCGTCCGCCGGACCCCTGGCCCAGGTCATCACCGAGTTCCTGGCCACGCTCACGCCACCGACCGGGGGGTCGGCCCTGGCCGCCGTGGTACCCATCCGGGTGGACCGGCCGGCCGGACCGCCGGTGTCGCCGGTGGCCGGGTCGGGTGACCTGACGGTCCTGACCCTGGACCCCGACGATCCCCGGCTCGCACCGCTGCTGACCGACCTGCGCGTCGAGTACGGCTCCCGTTACGGCCGGGACACCCCGAACTCGTTGCTCACCGAGGTGCCGGTCAGCGACTTCCGTTCCCCGCACGGCGCTTTCCTGCTGTTGCTGGAGAACGGTGTCCCGGTGGCCGGCGGGGCACTACGCCGTCGGGACTCCGACACCGCCGAGGTCAAGCGCATGTGGACCGCGTCCGGGCATCGACGGCGTGGACTGGGGCGCCGGGTCCTCGCCGAACTAGACCGTACCGCCGGATCGCTCGGCTACCGGCAGCTCTACCTGACGACGGGGCCCCGGCAGCCGGAGGCCCGCGCGCTGTACCTGGCCGCCGGCTTCACCCCGTTGTTCGACGTCGCCGCCGACCCCGAGACCATCGGCCCGCTGCCCTTCGTCAAGCCGGTCCGCGACGCGCCGGCCCCGATCGGCCCCGGC
>JBQGEH010000911.1:0-1618 GCA_052039515.1 Nakamurella sp.
GGTGCGGCCCTGCAGGTAGGCCCGGTCGGTCTTCGACGACACGACGACCCCGGCCCGCGCGATGCCCACCGAGTGCGCCCCGCCGCGGACCGCGAGCAGCCCGACCGCGCCGAGACCGGCGACGTGCGACAGCAACGCCTCGAACGGCTCCCGTTCGCCCACGGTCATCGGCGGGAACGGCACCGCGAACGTCGCCGTGGTCCCGTCGGCGGCGGTGAGGACCACCTCCTCGTCGGTGGCGGTCACCCTCGACAGGCCGTCGTTGCGGCCGCTGAACCGGTTGACCCAGCCGGTGACTAGGTCGGCGGGAACCTCGACGACCCGGCCGCCGCCGGCGGCGTCCCGGGTCTTCACGCGGGCAGTCCGCGGGCCGCGGGGACCAGCGCCGCCCGGGCCCGGCCCACCGCGCAGTACAGCGCACCGATGACCAGGACGGCGGCCAGCAGGATCAGCACCCAGCTGACGAAGTCACCCCGCCCGGGGTCGAGGAAGCCGTACAGCGGGCGGGACGCGGTGCTGCGCCACACGTACACCGGCAGGTAGAGCAGCGGGACGACCAGCCAGACCAGCGGCGCGTACCAGCGCACCGTGGCCTGGTTCCGGCCGACGAGCAACCAGTCGAGGCTGGCGCGCACGGGGCCGGCCAGGTGCCTGAGCTGTCCGTCGAGGTCGTCGTACGTGCCCGACAGCAGCAGCGGGAACACCACCAGCGTGAGCGTGGTGTAGGTGACCGCGGCGCCCCGCAGGTAGCCGGCCGGGCGCTCGGGGCGCTCGCGGGACAACAGCGTCACGACCAGCGAACCGGTCGCGGTCACCGCCACCAGGAGCGTCGAGAACTGCGACCAGTACGCGAGATTCGGCCAGTGCCACCGGCCGCCCCGGGTCATCCCGAGGACGAACCCGGTCCACGCCGTGCCGGCCAGGAACAGCCGCCAGAGCACCACCACGGCCGTCGCACCAGGCGACCACCGTCCGGAGGTCGGTGCCGGGGCCGTCGTCGTCGCACGGGAGGTGTCCATCGCCCCCGACTGTAGAGCCGCGATCAGCCCGGCACGGCCACCGGCGACGGCCGCGGCGCCCGGGCGAAGGTCGACAGCGCGAACCACGACGGCAACGCCCGGCACAGCTCGGTCGGACCGGTCAGCTGCACCTCACCGGAACGCAGCACGTCGGCCCACCGCCGGTCGCCGCGCCACACCTCGGTCAGCGCCCGCAACCGGGCGGTCACCGTCACGTCCACGCCGTGGCCGGGATCGACGTCGCACACGTCGGTCTCACCGGCGGTCAGCACCAGCCACCACCGGCGCACCGCCGGCGCCGCCTCCGGGAAGTGGAACCCGACGACGGTGCGGCCGGGCGGCACCGCGGCGGCCACCACGTTGCGGTGCATGTCCCACAGCAGCAGCTTGGGGTCCAGGTCGGCGTCCCCGAGTTCACCGATCCAGCGGGTGCCCCACAGCCCGAGCGCCTCGACCACCGGGCGGAGTTCCCGGCCGGCCGCGGTCAGCACGTACCGTCCGTCGGGCCGGCGGTCCACGACGCCCGCCCGGACGAGGTGCTGCAGCCGCTTGGACAGCAGCGTCGGACTCATCCGCGGCACGCCGCGGCGTAGGTCGTT
>JBQGEH010000912.1:0-2366 GCA_052039515.1 Nakamurella sp.
GAACGCTGCCAGGCGCTGATCGCCGCCGGCACCTCGGCCCGGGCGAAGAACCGCTCGCCGCCGCGGACCACGTAGGGGATCTTGGCGGCGGCGAGCGCCTGCTCGAACACCTCGGACTGTGCGTTGATGCGGTACAGCACGGCGATCTCGGCGGCCGAGGTGCCGGCGGCGATCAGCGCCTGGCAGCGTTCGGCCAGAGCGGCGGCCTCCGCGGCCTCGTCGGGGTACTCGGTGTAGACCGGTTCCGGCCCGTCGGGCAGCACGGGCCGCAGCCGCAGCCGGAAGCGCGAGGTCGGCCCGACCGTGCCGGCGATGACCCGGTTGGCCAGCGACACGACCTGCGGCGTCGACCGGTAGTCGCGTTCCAGCTTGACCACCGGGGCGTGCGGGTAGCGCCGGTCGAACTCGAGCAGGTACTTCGGGGACGCCCCGGCGAAGGAGTAGATGGTCTGGTTGGCGTCGCCGACGACGGTGATCTGGTCGCGGCCACCGAGCCAGGCGTCCAGCCCCCGCTGCTGCAGCGGGGTGACGTCCTGGTACTCGTCGACGAGAAAGCTGCGGTAGCGCGCTCGGAACTCGGCGGCGACCTGCTCGTCGTCGTCCAGGGCGGCGCAGGTGTTGAGCAGGATGTCGTCGAAGTCGAGCTGCTCGGCGTCGTTCTTCACCGACTCGTAGGCCTCGAACACCTTGGCCACGATCTCGGCGTCCAGCGGGGTGTCCCGGGAGACCCGGGCCACGGCGGCGCCGTAGCCGGCCGGCGTGACGAGACTGGCCTTGGCCCATTCGATCTCGCTGGCCAGGTCACGCAGGGTGGCCACGTCGGTGGCGGCCCCGACCCGGCGGGCGGCGCCGCCGATCAACCGCAGCTTCTGCTCGACGATGGGTCGCACCTGCTCGCCGCCGGTGACCTTGGGCCAGAAGTAGCGCAGCTGCCGCAGGGCGGCGGCGTGAAAGGTCCGCGCCTGCACCCCGCCGACGCCGAGATCGCGGAGCCGGACGCGCATCTCGCCGGCGGCCCGGTTGGTGAAGGTGACGGCGAGGATCTCCGACGGGCGGTGCAGGTCGGCGGCGACGAGCTGGGCGATCCGGTGCGTGATCGTGCGGGTCTTGCCGGTGCCGGCACCGGCGAGCACGCACAGCGGCCCGGACGGCGCCGTCACCGCGGCGCGCTGCTCGTCGTCCAGTCCGGCCAGTGGGTCCCTCACCCGACCATGGTCGCACACACGTACGACACATCCGGGCGTCCGTCCACAGGCCGTGTCCCGGGTCGACGGGTCAGCCGCGGGCCCAGGCCTCGATCAGCTGCCGGGCGATTGAGATACCCGACGGCAGCCCCAGCTCGGGGTGGGCGGCCTCGTCGGCGAGCACCGCGCGGACCTGCTCGCGGGTCACCCAGCGGGCGTCCTCGATCTCACCGGCCCGCGGGGTGAGCACGGCGCCGGGCTCGGCGCGGGCGGCGAAGCCCATCATCAGCGACCGCGGAAACGGCCACGGCTGCGAGCCGAGGTAGCGCACCTCGGTGACGTCCAGGCCCACCTCCTCCCGCACCTCGCGGACGACCGTCGCCTCCAGCGACTCGCCGGCCTCGGTGAAGCCGGCCAGGATCGAGTACCGGTGCGCCGGCCAGACCGGCTGCCGGGCGAGCACGCAGGAGTCGGCACCGTCGTGCACCAGCATGATCACGGCCGGGTCGGTGCGCGGGAACTCGAGGTGGTCGTTCGGGCACGTCCGCGACCAGCCCGCCGTCGTCGGCCGGTTCGGCTCGCCGCAGCGGGGGCAGAACGGGGCCAGCCGGTGCCAGGTGAGCACGGCGACCGCGCTGGTGAGCAGCCCGGCCTCGGTGTCGTCGAGCACCTCGCCCCACTGCCGCAGCCCGCCGCCGGTGCGGCCCCAGCCGTCGGCCTGCGCCTCGGGTTGCGCCTCGACCGGTCCGGGCACCGCCCAGACGTCTCCGCCGTCGACCACCCCGAGGTGCACCGCGTCGGCCGGCGGGGTGTCGCCGAACTCCGGGGCGGGCCGGTAGCGCAACCGGATGTGCCCGCCGTCGGCGTCGGTGCCGACGCGGCCGTCGGTGTCCACCACGAGCACGCGTGCGGTCGGCCAGGCCGCCGCGGTGTGCCCGGCCGATCGGAAGTCCTCGCCGCGGTCGGCGGTTCCGCGGGACAGCGTCGGGGTGAGACCGCCGGTCAGCCAGCCGGCAGCCGCGGCGCCCCCGGCGGCCAGGCCCGGAGTGTCCACCTCGCCGAGCCCCTGGGTGCCGAGAGCGCCGTCCTGCCCGGCCATCTCGGTCACGGGAGCTCCACCGGCAGCACCGCCGACAGCGGCGCGGCGACGGTCGCGAGATCGCCCAGGACGATGCCCATGAA
>JBQGEH010000913.1:0-7780 GCA_052039515.1 Nakamurella sp.
ACGACCGCGGCGATGCGTTCGGCGATCCCGGCGGCGGCGTCCGCGGTCGGCGCCTCCACCATCACCCGGACCAGCGCCTCGGTGCCGGACGGCCGGAGCAGCACCCGGCCGGTACCGGCCAGCTCCGCCTCCGCGGCGGCCACGGCGGCGGCGACGTCCGACGAGGACGCGACCGCGGCCTTGTCGGCGACGCGGACGTTGAGCAGCACCTGAGGGAACTTGGTGACCAGCGACGCGAGCTCGGCGAGCGGCCGGCCGGTCGCGGTCATCTGCGACATCAGGTACAGCGCGGTGAGCAGCCCGTCGCCGGTGGTGGCGTGCCGGGCGAGCACGATGTGCCCGCTCTGCTCGCCGCCGAGGGCGAAGTCGCCGGCGCGCATCTCCTCGAGGACGTAACGGTCGCCGACCCCGGTGGTCCGGACGGTGATGCCGGCGGCCCGCATGGCCTGGTGGAAGCCGAGGTTGGCCATGACGGTGGTCACCACGGTGTCGTCGGTGAGCTCACCGCGGCTGTGCATCGCCGTGGCCAGGATGGCCAGGATCGGATCGCCGTCGACGACCTCACCGGCGGCGTCCACGGCCAGGCACCGGTCGGCGTCGCCGTCGTGGGCGATGCCGAGGTCGGCGCCGTGCTCGACGACGGCCGCCCGCAGGTGGTCGAGGTGGGTGGACCCCACTCCGTCGTTGATGTTGAGGCCGTCCGGCTCGCCGGCGATGACGATGACGGTGGCGCCGGCCCGCCGGTACGCCTCGGGCGCGACGGCGGACGCGGCTCCGTGCGCACAGTCGACGACCACTGTCAGCCCGGTCAGCGGGTGCGGCGTGGCCAGCAGCAGGTGGTCGAGATAGCGCCGGGCGGGTTCGTCGGCGGTGACGATCCGGCCGATACCCGCACCGACCGGGAGGTCGTGCGGCGCGGTCATCCCCGCTTCGATCGCGTCCTCCACGGGGTCGGGGAGCTTCACGCCGCCGGCGCCGAAGATCTTGATGCCGTTGTCGGGCATCGCGTTGTGCGAGGCGGAGATGACGACGCCGAGGTCGGCCTCCAGGTGGGCGGTGAGGAACGCCACCGCGGGGGTGGGCAGCACCCCGAGCAGGATGACGTCGGTGCCCGCCGACGCGAGCCCGGCGGCGACCGCCGCCTCCAACATCTCGCCGCTGGCCCGGGGGTCGCGGCCGACGACCGCGGTGGGCCGGCGTCGTCCTGACGCGAAACGGCCCTGCGCCCGCTGCTCGGACAGCACGAATGCCGCCGAGGTCGCGAGGCGCAGGGCCGTTTCGGGCGTCAGTTCGACATTGGCCAGACCGCGTACTCCGTCTGTGCCGAACAGTCTCGCCATGGGGACCGGATTACCGCTTCGAGTACTGCGGAGCCTTGCGGGCCTTCTTGAGGCCGTACTTCTTCCGCTCCTTGACGCGGGCGTCGCGGCTGAGGAAGCCGGCCTTCTTCAGCGGCGGGCGGTCGTTGGCGTCCAGGTCGATGAGGGCCCGGGCGATCGCCAGGCGCAGCGCACCGGCCTGGCCGGTGATACCGCCGCCGACGAGGGTGGCGTGGATGTCGAAGGACTCCGCCTTCTCCAGGGTGACCAGCGGCTCCTTGATCAGCTGCTGGTGCACCTTGTTCGGGAAGTACGAGTCCAGCGACCGGCCGTTGAGGGTGAACTCGCCGGTGCCGGCGGTCAGCCGGACGCGGACGACGGCCTCCTTGCGACGGCCGACGGTCTGGATCGGACGGTCGACGACGATGCGCAGCGGGGCCGAGGTGACCGACGGCGGCGCGTCGGAGTCGGTGGCGTCGGTGTCCGAGCCCTCGATGCCGAGGTTGCTCAGGTCGATGTCGGCGGTCAGTTCGCCGCCCTCGGAGGTGTACGCATCGGTCACGGTGTCGTCGTCTTTCGGGTTGGTGCCGGAGGTGGGCTGGCTCACTGGGAGACCTGGCTGATCACGAAGGGCTCGGGCTTCTGCGCGGCGTGCGGGTGGTTCGGGCCGGCGTAGACCTTGAGCTTGCTGGAGAGGCTGCGACCCAGCGGGCCGTGCGGGAGCATGCCGGTGATGGCCTTCTCGACCAGGCGCTCGGGCTTGGTGTCCAGCATCTGGCCGACGGTCCGCTGCCGCAGACCACCCGGGTAGCCGGAGTGGGTGTAGAGGACCTTGGTGTTCTTCTTGTTGCCCGTGACCGCGACCTTGTCGGCGTTGATGATCACGACGAAGTCGCCGGTGTCGACGTGGGGCGCGAAGATCGCCTTGTGCTTGCCGCGCAGGAGCTGCGCCGCCTGGCTGGCCAACCGGCCGAGAACGACGTCGGTGGCGTCGATGACGTGCCAGGCGCGGGTGATGTCACCGGGCTTCGGGCTGAACGTACGCATGCCTCTTCTTTGTCCTTTGTGCTGGGTTTTCGGTGGTGGGTCCGTTCCCCGGGGGAACCAGCGTGACCAGCACACCACCAGGTAACACACAGTCGTGATCGCCCGTCGCCGGGAACGGTGCCCCCGGATGTCCCGGTGACGCTGTTCCGACCGACGGGCGGTCCTACTCCACATGTCAGGGTCTGCCCCCGACCGGTGCGGTCGTCCACGACGCTGTCGTGCACATCCGTACCGGCCCGCGACGGGCCCGTACTGCTCTTCGGTCGAACTGCACTCGTACCGCTCACTGCTACCGCCGACCCGCGTGTCCTGCCGGTCGCCTGTCCTGCTGCTGCGCACACGGTCGACCGGCCGCGCGCACGACGATCGAGAATACCGCGCCGGAGGGTGGCGGGTCAAAGTGAGCCACGTCGGCTCCGCGGGCGGACGTTCCCAGGGCGGGCGGACCCCCGCGGCGCCGAGACCATGATGCCGGTTCACGCGGGGCGCATGAGCGCCCCGCTGGGTGCGCCCGTCCCCGGGGGCGGGCCGGGGCGGGCCCGGGCCGACCGACGGCGCGGGGGTGCGGGGCGGTCCCCCTGGCGCCACCGGCCGGTCCGGCGCGTTCGTGTCGCCGACAGAGACCGGACCCGGCGGCGGCGACGCGCTGATCCATCGCCAGGTAGCGCCGGTTCGCCTCACCGACGGTGGCGTGCACCGCCGCCAGGGTGCGGTTCAGTTCATCGGCGGCGGTGTTCCACTTGCTCTGCTGCCGCAGGTAGGCCTGCTTGCCGTCGCCCTCCCAGGTGGCGAGCAGGGGCGCCAGATCGGCGTCGAGGTCGGCGAGCGCGGCGGTGATCTGGCGCTGGGACGCTGCCAGGGCGGACTCCGCCGCCGTCAGTTGGCCGTAGTCGACCAGGATCGGTGCGCTGGACATGGTGGGTTCCTCTCGGTGTTCGGACGGTCGGTCGTCCGGCGTCGCGTGGTACGACGCCGGGTGGGTGCGGGGCCGGTCGCATGCGGTGCCGGCCGCATGCGGTGTCGGCTGGGCGCGGTGTCGGGTGGGGCCGGTGCCGATGGACGCGGGGCCGGGTGATTGCCCGACCCGGACACGTCCAGGTCCGCGTCGCCGGCGCGGTCACATGCGCAGCCCCCCGCCCGCGTTCAGCAGGGCGGTCCCGGCGTTCTCGTCCTCGATGCCGTAGGCCGTCGCCTGCTCGGCGAGCATCGCCTCGAAGGTGGCGATCGCCTTCTGCAGCGCCCGGGAGTGCCGGTCGTAGCCGGCCATCAGGGTGCGCAGGGTGTTGCCGCCGTTGCCCTTCCAGCTCTTCAGGGTGCTCTCGGCGGTCACCCCGATCTCGGTGATCTGCCGGTCGATGGTGCTGCGCGCGACGGCCATGTCGTTGACGGCCTGCTGCATGACGGCGACGCTGGTCGCGAAGGTGCCCATGGTGTTCCCCCTTGTTCGACGGCGCCGGGCGGTCCGGCGCGTGTGTCGTGTGACTGCCACGCCGCGGGTGCGGCGCAGTCGTGATCCGTGTCGCCACGGCTCGCGGACTTTTCGGTGGTGGCGGTGGTGCGCCGCGTCGGTGGTCTCAACCGACGCGCTCGGCCACGGCCACCTGGACCAGGCCCGTGCCGTCGCGGGTGACCCACCAGCCCCGGCCGGGCGGTTGCGGCCCGGCACGGCGGTTGCCGTGCAGCGGACCCTCGTCGGCCGGCCCGGACAGCAGCAGACCCGGCGCGCCGAGATCGCGCAGCCGCTGCAACAGCGGGTCGTACAACGCCCGGGCCCCGGCGGACGCCCGCCGGCAGACGACCAGGTGCAGCCCGATGTCGCGCGCGTGGGGCACCAGGTCGAGCAGCGGTCGCAGCGGGTCGGACCCGCCGGTGACGAGGTCGTGGTCGTCGACCAGCACGAACAGTTCCGGCCCCGACCACCAGCTGTGGTTCCGCAGGTCGTCCGGGCTGAGCTCGCCGGGGGGCGGCAGCCGACCGGTCAGCACGGCCACCGCATCTCCGATCAGTCGGGCGGTCGCCTGCGGTGTGGTCCCGTGGCCGGCGAGGTGGTCGGCCGGCAATCGGCCGAGGAGCGTCCGCCGGTGGTCGACCACGAGCAGGCGGGTCGCGGTGGCCGGCTGCCGACCGGCGAGGCCGAGGGCCAGGGTGTGCAGCAGCGTCGTCCTGCCGCTGCCACCGTCGCCCCACACCAGCAGGTGCGGGTCGGTGTCCGGGTCCCAGGCGACCGGTCGCCAGGTCGTCTCCTCCAACCCGAACGGGACGCCGGTGCCGCCCCCGCGACCCCCGGGCAACTCCGCGAGGGTCAGGCGCTCGGGGAGCATCCGGATCCGCGGCGCACGGGCCGGGGCGGCCGAGCTCTCCGACGGCCGGCCCGGATCCAGCGGAACGGGACCGGGCACCGCGGCGAGGAAGTGCTCCCGCCCGGTGGTCAATCCGCGGCCGGGACTGCGGTCGGGCACCGCAGCGGCGAGTCGACGGTCCACCTCCGACTCGGCGGGCTCCCCCAGCCGCAGCTCCAGCCGCAACCCGAGTTGGTCCTTCATCGCCGGACGGAGGTCGGCCCACCGCCCGGTGGCCACCAGGACGTGGACCCCGTGGGCGAGCCCACGGAGAACGAGGCCCGCCACGGTGGACTCGAGGTCCTCGAAACCGGCCCGGAACGCCGCCCAGCCGTCGATGACGAGGAACACCTGCGGAGCCGCGACACCGGGAGACCCTTCGCGGTCGGCGAGGACCGCGGCCAGGTGGGCGACCGTGCGGCGGACCAGCCGCGGGTCGTTCGCGCCGGCCACGCCGCCGACCTGCGGCAGGGTGGCCAGTGAGCGCAACGTGCCACCGCCCAGATCGACCACGTAGCAGTGCATCTCATCCCCGGAGTGCCGCCGCGCGAGCGCGTGGACGATGGTGGCGAGCAGCGACGACTTGCCCGATCGGGCCCCACCCACCACCGCCCCGTGGCCGCCACTGGCGGTGAAGTCGGCCCAGAGCGGGTCCTGCCGCTGCTCACCGGGCCGGTCCACCATCCCGATCGGGACCCGCAGTGGGTCCCCCAGCGGAAGCGACGACAGGACGACGGACCGGGTCAGCGGCGGCAGCCAGATGCGGTGCGCCGGCTCGCCGTGATCGCGCAGCCGGCGGGTCCAGAGGTCCAGCAGCGTCGTCGCATCCGGCGCCGGCGGGACCGGCTCCCTGCCCTCCTCCGTCACCGCCTGGCGGGGAAGCGTGGCGAGGACCGTGACGCCGACTTTCCTAAAACGGCTCTCGACGGCAGGGGCACGGCGCGGCAGGACCGGGTCGGACACGTAGGCGCTGCGGAACCGGACAGCGGCGTCGGCGCCGGTCTTGAGGTACCCGGTCCCGGGAGGCCCGGGCGTCCGGTAGGCCAGGTCGGTCTCGATGACCGCCCGGGAGTCGGCGGCGGAGAAGGAGCGCAGCGCGATCCGGTAGGACAGGTGCGCGTCGAGGCCACGCATCCGGCCCTCCTCCAGCCGTTGTGCGGCCAGCAGGAGGTGCACACCCAGGGAGCGGCCGAGACGTCCGAGCTGGACGAAGGTGTCGGCGAGATCAGGTCGTTGGACGAGCAACTCGGTGAACTCGTCGCAGACCACGACGAGCGCCGGGAGCGGCGGGAGATCGCGGCGGCGGGCCCGCTCGCGGACGTAGGCATCCGCCGACGGCACACCCGCGGCGCGCAGCAGCTCCTGCCGTCGCCGGAGCTCCGCCACCAGGGCGTCCTGCATCCTGTCCACCAGGGCCGCCTCGGCGGCCAGGTTGGTGATGAGGGCGGAGACGTGCGGGAGCTCTCCGAGTCCGAGAAACGCGGCCCCGCCTTTGAAGTCGACGAGAACGAGGTTGAGCTCCGTGGTCCGGTGGGTGGCCGCCAACGTGAGCACGATGGTGCGCAGCAGTTCCGACTTGCCGGATCCGGTGGCCCCGATGAGCAGGCCGTGCGGACCGACGCCGCCCAGCGCCGCCTCCCGCAGGTCCAGGTGCAGCGCCCGACCTGCATCGTCGATCCCGACGGGGATCCGCAAGGGCGCGGCGCCCGCACTCTGCACCGCGCCGGGGGTGTAGTCCGCGGCGTCGGTCAGGCCGAGCAGCCGCGGCAGGTCGGCCCCGGTTCCACCCATGGTCGGGACAGCGGCGCCGCCCGTGGTGGACGGCCGGTCGCCGCGGGCCCAGCTGCGGACGGTCGTCGCGGCGGCCGTCGGTCCGACGAGATCCGCTGTCCCCCAGGGGACGAAGCCGCTCTCCGTCCGCCGACCGAGGACGGGGCCGTCGCAGTGCAGTGCGACTTCGTCGGAGCAGCGATGGTCGCCGGGTGTGTCGGTGGCGACGATGAGCAGTGCCCGGTTCCGGCTCGCGGCGTCGCGGCACCGTCGGTGCTCGTTCTGCGACGCGCCGGTCAGCACGAGCAGTACCGGCCCGACCTCGGGCAGGTGACCGGGGTCGCGCAGCCAGGCGACCACGGTCGCCGGATCGGCGGTCCGCAGCGGCTGGGCGGCGGGCGTGTCGTCGTGGTGCTCCGGCAGCCAGGCCAGCCACTCCCATCCCGGGGCGTCGTCAGGAGCGCACAGCATCACGCGCAAAGCCCCGGGGGCGGTGGAGTGGATGGCCCGCAACACCACGTTCCGAGGGACATCCGTTGCCGCCGCGCCTGTCACGACCAGGCACCGCCCGGAACGGAGATTGACGGTCAGCGGCATCCCGGCACTCATGCTGCGGGCGTCGACGAAGCGCTGCCGGGCGAGCGCGGCGTACGGCTCGGGCTCGCTGTCGGGGTCGTCGGCGGCGAGGTCGAGCTCGACGACACCCTGGACGGTCCCGACGCCCACCCGGACGGTCAGATCCGGTCCGGTCCGACCGCCCCGAGCGGTGCCGGTCAGGTGCTGCGTCGCCGGGTGTCGCCGGAACGCGTCCCGTCCCCACGCCGCCGACGCCGCCTGGACCTCGACGGCGGTGCGGCGCAACCTCCGCAGGTACCGCTCCCGGTCCGCGGCCACGTCCGCGGCGGGTCGGAACCGACGACCACCGCCGGACAGCATCATGCCGATCAGTGAGACGACCATCAGGCCGCCCATCAACCACGAGGTCGTACCGCCGCCACCGAGGACCAGGAAGCCGACGGTGCCTGCCAGCATGACCGCCGGTAGCACCAGCGCGACCGCGCCGCGCGGGGTCGGCGCATCCAGCACCGGCACCTCGGGCAGGGTGACACCTGTTGTGGCAGAACTGTTCTCGGTGATCGTCATGTCGTCTCTCCCCCCGGAGAAGCGGCGGTGGACAACTCCACCGGGCCGCTGGAGCGCAACCCTACGATGACGGCCCGACAGCGCGCGGCGCTTGTCCACACAGCTGCACGGCCGGCCCGTCGCCGCCGCCCGGCCCGATCCGGAGGACCACCATGACCGACC
>JBQGEH010000914.1:0-2555 GCA_052039515.1 Nakamurella sp.
ATGGTGGCCGGAGCCAGCGGCGAGGTCGCCGGCGTGCTGCTGCTCCCCGAGGACCTCCGGACCGGGACCCACGAGCTCCGGCTGAGCGGCGCCGCCTCGGGTGCGCGCCCGTCGGAGAAGTTCCCGGTGCGGGCAGCGGAGCAGGCCCCAACCGCCGCGAGCGCGAGCTCCGACTCGGAGACCGGCCTGGGCCGGCTGTTCCTCGGCGGGGCGGTGCTGCTCTTCCTCGCGGCCCTGGCGACCGTCGCTGCGCGCTGGTGGCGACGCCGGCCGCGCCGGCCGGGCCACGTCGTACCCCTCGCCGGGGAGGCCGGATGACCCCGTGGCGAACCTGGCGCACGCTGCCCGTCGGCGCGACGCTCCTGGTGCTGGCCCTGCTCGGCGCCTCCAGCGCGACGGCAGCGGAGTCCGAACCGACGACCCCGGTGGAACCGCCCACCTCGGAACCGAGCCCCGTCGACCCCGAGCCGAGCAGCCCGCCGGACCCGACCCCGGCCCCGGCCGACGACGAGCCGTTTACCGTCGAGGACGCCCAGCTGCGGTGGGGCATCAACGACGAGAGCAACAACCAGGCCTTCGCCCCGGGGACCTACAACTTCTTCTCCGCGGGCGAGGTCCCGGACCCGGGCCGCGGTGGCCAGACCGTCCGCAACGGACGGTGGACGAGCACCGACGCCGTCGCCTGGTGGGCCCGCCGCGGAACCGTGCGGGTGGAGAAGCTGAACGCGCGCGGAGGCTATGACCTCGCCACCTTCGCCGGGCTCTCCACCCAGCCCGACGGCTCGCAGCTGGCCGGGCCGACGGGCGGTCGCTTCAGCGGTCACCAGGTCGTCCTCGACGGCGGCACGGGACAGGTCGACCCGGGTGCCGGCACCGCCACGATCCGCTGGAGCGGCGCCTTCTCGGTCCTCTACTACTCCGGCATGACGGTCTTCACCGTCACCGATCCGCGGTTGAGCGTCACCTCGACTTCCGCCACCCTGCGGGCGACGCTGAGCGGCTACTCCTCGAGCATGGACGACCTCTCGCAGTGGCGGCCCGTCCCCGACCGCGACGTGGTCCTGGCCGACCTGCCCCGTGCTTCGCTGTCGCTGAAGAGCGCCGGCGGGTTCAGCGTGACGCCGGCCTACCTCAAGGTGACCCACGACGCCCCGGCCAACGGGGTGTCGCAGGTCCGGTCCGGTGCCAGCTGGGGTGCCTTCCCCCCGACGTTCCTCCAGTTCATGAACACCGTCGGCTCCGCGGCGTACTGGTACTCCTCCGGCGGCTCCGCGGATGCCTACAAGGTCGCACGACCGCTGACCATCAGCTACTCGGCCTCGGACCCGGTCCGTCCACCGGCGCAGCCACCGACCGGCTCGAACACCACCCCCGACTCCCCCACCGCACCCGTCGCGCCGGCGCCCCCGCTGCGCCCCTCGGGCCCCGTCATCCCCCCGGGCTCGTCGGTGAGCACGGCAGCGGCCGGTCCGCTCGCGGCCGGCACGGCGGCGGGATCCCTCACTGACCTCGCCCCCCGACTGCCCGAGGTGCCGGTGCTGTACGCCGTCACCTCCGCAGCGCCCGCGAGCAATCGAAAGAGCACTCCGTCAGCCAACCGCGGCGCCAGCGCAATCGAAAGAGCACTCCCTTACCTTCCGCAGCGCACGCGCGGGTTCCCTCTGACAATCGAACGAGCAACTCCTGGGATCGGAACGGGCCGAGTTGCCCGAATGATGCCGAACGGAATGCTCTTTAGATTGGACGGCGGTCACGGAGTGCTCTTTCGATTGGGAAGATGCGGGGCGCTAAGGACGTCTAGCGCGCATCCGATAGTGCGGCATACAGCGTCATCGAGCTTTCGCTCCGGCAGGTCGACGACCGCGGAAGCCGACAAAATGCTCTTTCGATCGGCGGGGGTCCGCAGGGCACTTTCGATGGGTGGATGGGGTGCGCTAGGGGTGTCTAGTGCTGAGTCGATAGTGCGGCATACGGGCTGATCGACGGCTGTCAGCCGGTGGCCGGCTGGTGGGTGAACGCCTTGCGGTAGCTGAGCGGCGCCACCCCGATCTGCCGCTGGAAGTGGTGGCGGAGCACGGCGCCGGTGGCGAACCCGCTCTCACGGGCGATCCGTTCGACGTCGAAGTCCGTCGTCTCGAGAAGCCGGCGCGCCCGCAGCACCCGCTGGGCCGTGAGCCACTGGTGCGGCGTCGTGCCCACCTCGGCACTGAAGCGGCGCGCGAAGGTGCGCTCCGACATCGCCGCCTGACGCGCGAGCGAGGCCACGGTGTGGTCGCCGTCGAGGTGCTCGAGCACCGCGTCGAGCACGTCCTGGAGGCTGTCGCACGGCTGGTCGGGCACCGGCGTCTCGACGTACTGCCGCTGACCACCCGACCGGTGCGGGGGAACCACCATCCGTCGGGCGATGCGCGTGGCCACCTCCGAGCCGAGCTCGGTGCGCACGAGGTGCAGGCAGGCATCGATGCCCGCGGCCGTGCCGGCGCTCGTGACGATAGGCCCGTCCTCGACATAGAGGACGTCGAGGTCGACCGCGGCGTCGGGGCACAGCTCGGCCA
>JBQGEH010000915.1:0-2798 GCA_052039515.1 Nakamurella sp.
GTTGGTCGCGGCGCTGACCGCCACCGGCCGCCCCGTGGTGGTCACCGGCGGGCCCGGTGACGTGGCGCTGGCCGCGACGGTCGCGGCGGGTGGTGAGCCCGGACTCGTCACCGATCTCGCCGGCCGGCTCAGCGTCTCGGGCACCGCCGCCGTGCTGGACCGCGCCGCGGTCGTCGTGGCGGCCAACACCGGGCCGGCGCACCTCGCCGCCGCCGTCGGGACGCCGGTGGTGTCGCTGTTCGCGCCCGTGGTGCCCGCCGCCCGCTGGGCGCCGCACGGGGTGCCGACCGTCCTGCTCGGGGACCAGCGCGCGGCGTGCCGCGGGAGCCGGGCGACCGAGTGCCCGGTCCCCGGCCACCCCTGCCTCGCAGCCGTCTCCACCGACGAGATCCTCGCCGCCGTTGACGCACTCGCCCCGCTCCCGGTGGTGGCCCGATGAGGATCCTGCTCTGGCACGTGCACGGCAGCTGGGCGACGGCGTTCGTCCAGGGCCGGCACGACTACGTGGTCCCGGTCCTGCCCGACCGCGGGCCCGACGGCGTCGGCCGGGCCCGTACCTGGGACTGGCCCGCCTCGGTCACCGAGATCCCGCCCGGCGCGCTCGCCGACCTCGACATCGACCTCGTGCTGCTGCAGCGCCCCCACGAGATCGACCTCGCCGCCGCATGGCTCGGGCGGCGGCCCGGCATCGACGTGCCGTCGGTGTACGTCGAACACAACACCCCCGACGGCGACCCGACCCGGCAGCGGCACGTGCTGGCCGACCGGACCGACATCCCGATCGTGCACGTCACCCACTTCAACGAGCTGTTCTGGGACAACGGTGTCGCGCCCACCGTGGTGGTCGAGCACGGGATCATCGACCCGGGGGCCCGCTGGACCGGGGAGCTCGCCGCCGGCGCGGTCGTCCTCAACGAGGCCGGTCGCCGCGGCCGGGTCGTCGGCGCCGACCTCATCCCGCGCTTCGCCGCGGTCGCCCCGGTCGACCTGTTCGGGATGGCCAGCGCCGCCTACGTGGCCGGACTCCCGGGCGCGGGGGTGACGGCCCACGAGAACCTGCGCACCCAGGACGAGATGCACAGCGCGCTCGCCCGCCGCCGCGTCTACCTGCACCCGACCCGGTGGACGTCGCTGGGACTGTCCCTGCTGGAGGCGATGCACCTGGGGATGCCGGTGGTGGCGCTCGCGACCACCGCGGTGGTGGAGGCGATCCCGCCCGGGGCCGGGGTGGTCGGCACCGACGTCGACCGCCTCGTGCGGGAGTACCGCACGTTGCTGCACGAACCCGAGAGGGGTGCCGCGATGGGCCGTCTCGCACGCGCCGCGGCCCTGACGCGCTACGGCGTGGACCGCTTCCTCGACGACTGGGACCGCGTCCTGGCCGCCGTGGTGGATCGAGAGGTGGTGTCGTCGTGAGGATCGCGATGGTGTCCGAACACGCCAGTCCGCTGGCCTGCCTGGGCGGTGTCGACGCCGGCGGGCAGAACGTGCACGTGGCCGCGCTGGCCACCGCGCTGGCCCGCCAGGGACACACCGTGGACGTCTTCACCCGCGCCGACCGGCCCGGCCTGCACCGGCGGGTGCCGTATGCCCCGGGCGTCGACGTCGTGCACGTCCCGGCCGGCCCGGCCGCGCCGGTGGCCAAGGACGAGCTGCCGCCGTTCATGCCGGCGTTCGGGGACGAACTCGCGCGGAGCTGGCAGCGCCGCCCGCCGGATGTCGTCCACGCGCACTTCTGGATGAGCGGCTGGGCGGCGCGGCGCGCGCTGACCGGGAGCCCGGTGCCGTTGCTGCAGACCTTCCACGCGCTGGGGACGGTGAAGCGGCGGTGGCAGGGCGACGCCGACACCAGCCCGCCGGAGCGCACGGCCGTCGAGGCCGCGCTCGCCGCCTCGGCCGACCGGATCATCGCCACCTGCACCGACGAGGTCGCCGAGCTCCGGGCGATGGGCGCGGACGCGACGCCGATCGACATCGTCCCGTGTGGCGTGGATCTGGAGCTGTTCACCCCGGCCCCGGCCGGCGTGCGCACGTCCCGCCCGCGGCTGCTGGTGCTCGGCCGGCTCGTCCCGCGGAAGGGGATCGCCGACGCGGTCCGGGCGATGACCCTGCTGCCCGGGGTGGAGCTGGTCATCGCCGGCGGACCGGACGCGACCATGCTGCCCGCCGACCCCGAGGCGGCCGCGCTGAGTGCACTGGCCGCCGAGCTCGGCGTGGCCGACCGGGTGCGGCTCGTCGGCCGGGTCGCGCGCACCGACCTGCCGGCTCTCATCCGCAGCTGCGCGGCGGTGCTGGCGGTGCCGTGGTACGAGCCGTTCGGCATCGTCCCGCTCGAGGCGATGGCGTGCGGGCGACCGGTGGTCGCCTCGAGCGTCGGCGGTCTGATCGACACGGTCGTCGAGGACGCCACCGGCCTGCACGTCCCGCCGCGTGACGAGGCCGCGGTCGCCGCGGCCGTCGGTGGACTGCTCGACGACGCCGAGCGCCGCGAGGCGTACGGCCGCGCCGGCCGCGAGCGTGCCGAGACCCGCTACACGTGGCACAAGGTCGCCGCCGACAGCGAGCGCGTCTACGAGCGGGTGCTCGCCGGCGTCACCGCGCCGGCGCCCGCGCCCCTCGGGACGGTCGCCGCCACGGCGACGCCCCGCACCCGCACCACCCACGCCGCCCGGATCCCCCGCGCCGCACAGCCGGAGAGGAACGCACGATGACCATCGACCAGCAGACCGGGTTCGACGAGGAGACGGCCACCGCCAGCGCGCGCGTCGTCGTCGACCACGTGGCCGCCTCCGTGCCGG
>JBQGEH010000916.1:0-1655 GCA_052039515.1 Nakamurella sp.
GGTCGCGAGCCGGTCCCACTCCTCGGGATAGAGGGCGCCGACCGTCTCGGTGATCCAGTCGACCTCGCGCCGGCCGGTGGTGGTCACGGCCATCAGGACGATCCCCCGGACCCTTTCCGGGTGTGCGAGCGCGTACGCCAGGGCCAGGGTCGACCCCCAGGAGACCCCGTTGAGCAACCAGGCGTCGATACCGAGGTGCTCCCGCAGCAGCTCCAGGTCGGCGATCAGGCGGTCGGTGGTGTTGGCGTCGAGGTCGTGCGCCGGGTCGGTCGCGAGCGGCACCGACCGTCCGCAGCCGCGCTGGTCCACCCCGACGACCCGGCAGCGGTCGAGCTCGAAGCGCTGCACGTAGCCACCGCGGCCGAGCCCGCCGCCCGGCCCGCCGTGCAGGTACAGCGCCGGCACCCCGTCGGCCGCGCCCGTCTCCTCCCAGTACATCGACTGGCCGTCGCCGAGGTCGAGGAGTCCGGTGCGGGTGGGGGGCATGGATCCCGAGGGTAGGGGCCTCGACCCGCACACCCGGTGGCAGGATGGCGGCGTGACCGCCTCCGACTTCCCCGAGATCCCCGTCAGCCGCCTGCCGGAGGACGCGGTGCTGCTGGACGTCCGGGAGGACGACGAATGGGCCGCCGGCCACGCCCCCGACGCGACGCACATCCCGATGACCACGCTGGCCGGTCGGCTCGACGAGATCCCCGAGGCCGACACCCTGTACGTCATCTGCCGCTCCGGTGGTCGGTCGGCGCGCGTCACCTCGTACCTGAACGACAACGGCTGGGACGCGGTCAACGTCGACGGCGGGATGTCGATGTGGGAGCGGCTCGGGAAGCCGCTGGTCTCCGAGACCGCCGACCCGCCCCAGGTGATCTGACCACCTGATGGACGGACGTTGCTGGCGGTGCGGCGCGCCGCTGGACCCGTCGGCCGGCGGACGCTGCGGCTACTGCGGCGCGGTCACCGGGGGCCGTCCGGTCACCCGCTGGCGCTGGTTCGCGCACCGTCCGCCGGGTGCCGCCGCGCCGGCCGCGCCCGTCCGGAGCCGCCCGTACAGCGGCCCGCCGCGCTACCCGTCGTCGCCCCGGTGGGGTTTCACCCCCTCGGTGTGGGTGCCCGAGCCGGTCACCGGCCCGCCGCCGCCGGACCCGCCCGTCCGTGACCTGCGATCGGTGGTCGTGCTCGCCCGCGCGCTCGCCGTGATGTGCGTGGTCGCGGCCGGCGCCGAGGTGTTCCGCTACGTCCTGCTGGTCCGCGGCCGGACCGAGGTGCTGCCCGCCGGGCAGGTCCGGTGGAGCGACGCACTCGTCGTCGCGGCCGGCTGGGGGGCCCTGCTGCTGGGGCTCGCGACGGCGGCGTCGTTCGTGCCCGCGCTCGCCCGCACCGGGGCCTGGGCGGCGCACCGCGCCCGGATCCGGCCGCCGCGATCGGCGACCCGGCGAGTGCTCTGGCTGCTGGTGCCGGGCTGGAACCTCTGGGGCGCGGGCGTGGTCGTCGCCGAGGTGGACGCCACCGTGCGCACGCCACCCCCGCCGGCGCCGGTCGTGCCGCCGCCGGACCGGCTGCGCTGGCGGGCCGGGCAGCTCCCCGCCGTCGAACTGCCGGGTCCGGCGGCGGCCGAGACGCCCGCCCCCGGCGACGTCCCGCCGCCGGTGCACCGG
>JBQGEH010000917.1:0-2274 GCA_052039515.1 Nakamurella sp.
GGCGCTGCGGGCGGCCAGCCGCGACGGGGAGATCCCCATCGTCTGGGACGCCTCGTCGTGCACCGAGGGGCTGCGGCAGATGCTGGAGAACTCGGTCGGCGGAGGGCCGCTGCTGTTCGTCGACGCCGTCGCCTTCGTCGAGGCGGAGGTGCTGCCCCGGCTCGAGATCACGGCGCCGCTGGGCAGTCTCGCGCTGCACCCGACCTGCTCGTCGACCCGGCTGGGGCTGAACGGTGAGCTGCTGACGGTGGCGTCGGCGGTCGCGTCCCGGGTCACCGTGCCGGCCACCTGGGGATGCTGCGCGTTCGCCGGTGACCGCGGGCTGCTGCACCCCGAGCTCACCGCGGCGGCCACCGCCGCCCAGGGCGCGGAGGTCGCGGCGGGCGGTTTCGACGGCTACGCCTCGTGCAACCGCACCTGCGAGCTGGGGATGACCCGGGCCACCGGGCAGCCGTACGAGCACATCCTGCAGATCCTGGAGCGGGTGAGCCGCTGACCGGGTTGAGGCAGCGGCCGCCGGGGACCGTGGGCTCAGCGGCCGACCGGGGTGGGCAGCGGACGGCGCGCGGTGACCGCGTCGCCGGACGAGGTGCCGGTGAGCCGGCGTTTCACCCACGGACCCAGGTGGGTGCGGGCCCAGGCCAGGTCGGCGGCCCGCTTCTCCCTGGTACTGAGCGTCGGGAGCGGGGCGAGCTCGGCGGGTTGCAGGTCGTGGGTCACGCCGAGCGCGTCGAGCACGGCGATGGCGACCAGCTGGTGCCCGGCGGCGGACAGGTGCAGCCGGTCCACATCCCACATCCGGGGGTCGTCCAGGGTCCGCATCCGCCAGAAGTCGACCACGGTGGCGCCGTGCCGGTCGGCGATCTCGCGGGCGAGTTCGTTGTAGATGGCGAACCGGCCGCGCAGCGCGGCGAACAGCCCGGAGGCGTTCGGGCCGCCGGTGTCGTAGGCGGTGAAGAGCACCAGCCGGGCACCGGTCGCGGCGAGCCGGGCGATGCCGGCGTCGTACACGGCCATCAGGGCGTCGATGTCGACGCGGGGCCGAAGCACGTCGTTGGCGCCGGCGTACAGGGTGACGAGGTCGGGCTGCAGTGCCACCGCGGGGTCGACCTGCTCGGCCATCACCTGGGCGAGCTTGCGGCCGCGGATGGCCAGGTTGGCGTAGGTGAGGTCGTCGGACCGGGTGGCCAGCACCTCGGCGACCCGGTCGGCCCAGCCCCGGACCCCGTTGGGGCGGGTGGGGTCCGGATCGCCGACGCCCTCGGTGAAGGAGTCGCCCAGTGCCACGAAGCGGTGAAACGTCACGGCGACAGGGTAGTGCGCGGGGCGTTGATAGGGGCGGCGGGTACGGGGTGGCGGCGGTGCCGCGTCGGACGGGACGACCGGCGGGAACGGCGTTGGCGTCGGCTGCATGTTCACTGGGGTCGGTGGGGTGTTTCCGCGGAAACGCTCCGATCCTGGTGGTCTGGGTGCGGTCGGTGTTGCTGCGAGCGCGTCGGACGGTCGGGTCCGTGGCCGGACGGACGTCGGGGCTCCCGCCCGGGTCGGGCCTGCCGGCGTGAACCGTCGCTGCGGTGGCGAGCGGTCGCAGGTGCGGGGCGTTTCCGCGGAAGCGCGGTGCCCGTGCGATGCGACGGCAGCCTGCCGCTCCAGTGGACAGGCATCGCGTCCAGGCCTGAGGACGTTTCCGCGGAAACGCGGCGTCCGGTCTAGAGGGAGGACACCCCGGCCGGCCCGTGCGACAGGTACTGCTCGTGTGCCTCGGACGCTTCCGCGGGAGCGCGGTGCCGTTTCGGCGGGACGACAGCCCGCCGCCCTGCGGACCTGCGCCGCATCGTCGCTGCAGGACGTTTCCGCGGAAACGCAGTGCCTGGTCGGAAGGGACGACACCCCGGCCGCCCCGCGGACATGCTCCGCTCTTGAGCTTCCGGACGCGTCCGCGGCAGCGCGGCGCCGATCCGGCGGGACGGGCGCCGCACTTCCGCCACAAGCCGCTTCCGCGGAAATACGGCGCCGTTCCGGTGGGACGACGTCGCCCCCTGCGGACATGCATTGCACCTGCGCCAATCTGGGCCGCACCTGAGGGTGTTGACTTTTCCGCGGGAACGCGATGGCTAGGTGTCGGCGGGCCGAGACCTCCTGCCGCCCGGCGAACATGCATCGCACCCGCGGGTGGGGACGTTTCCGCGGAAACGTGGTGGCGCACTCCGGCACAACCCCCGGGGCACGTCCCGACAGGCAGCGCGCGGGCGTGCCGGCGGCTCCCCGGGACCG
>JBQGEH010000918.1:0-3227 GCA_052039515.1 Nakamurella sp.
CCGGTGTGCCCGAGACCCCGTCCGGACAGCTGCGGAACGGCCGCCCCGCAGGCCGCCACCAACGGCGCCAGGATCAGCGAGATCTTGTCCCCCACACCGCCTGTCGAGTGTTTGTCGACGACGGGACGGCCGATGCCGGCCAGGTTGAGCCGGACGCCGGAGTCGATCATCGCCGCCGTCCACGTCGACGTCTCCGCCGGCGTCATCCCGTTCAGGAACACCGCCATCAGCAGCGCCGACATCTGCTCCTCGGCCACCGCTCCCGCGGTGTAGCCGTTGACGATCCAACGGATCTGCGCGTCACTGAGCGGCTTCCCGTCGCGCTTGGCCCGGATGACGTCGACGGCGGCGAAGGCGGAGGTCATGCACCCAGTATCGCGGGGCGGAGATGCGGTCGGGCCGGCCCGGTGCGCCTGGCAGGATCGGACCGTGACCGCAACGCTGAAGGCCACCGGCCTGGGGGCCGGGTTCGGCGACCGGACCCTGTTCACCGGCCTCGACCTGGTCATCGCCCCGGGGGACGTGCTCGGCTTGGTCGGCGTCAACGGCGCCGGGAACTCCACCCTGCTGAAGCTGCTCGCCGGCATCGACACCCCGGTCGAGGGCCGGGTCACGCTGTCCCCCAGCGACGCGACCGTCGGGTACCTGCCGCAGGAGGTCGAGCGGCGGGTCGGCGAGACGGTGGCCGGTCACCTGGCCCGCCGGACCGGCGTCGCCGACGCCCAGCGGGATCTCGACGCGGTCACCGAGGCGCTGACCAACGGTGAGCCCGGCGCCGACGACGCCTTCACACCCGTCCTCGACCGCTGGCTCGCCCTGGGCGGCGCCGACCTGGAGAGCCGCACCGACGCGGTGCTCGCCGAGCTGGGGCTGAAGGTCGACCCGTCGATGCCGATGACCGGGCTGTCCGGCGGGCAGGCGGCCCGGGTGGGGCTCGCGGCGCTGTTGCTGTCCCGGTTCGACGTGCTGCTGCTGGACGAGCCGACCAACGACCTGGATCTGGACGGTCTGGACCGGCTGGAGCGCTTCGTCACCGGCGCCCGGACCGGGATCGTCGTCGTCTCCCACGACCGCGAGTTCCTGTCCCGCGTGGTCACGTCGGTGCTGGAGCTGGACCTCGCGCAGCAGCAGGTCGCGCTGTACGGCGGCGGTTACGACGCGTACCTGACCGAGCGGGAGGTCGCCCGTCGGCACGCGCGCGAGGCGTACGAGGAGTACGCCGACAAGCGCGACGAGCTCAAGGAGCGCGGCCAGATGCAGCGGACGTGGATGGACGTCGGTATCCGCAAGCAGGCCATCGCCCGCAAGAAGGACAACGACAAGATCGCCCGGGCGTCGCGGATCGAACAGACCGAGAAGCAGGCGGCGAAGGTCAGCCAGACCGAACGGATGCTCGAGCGCCTGCCCGAGGTCGCGGAACCGCGGAAGGAGTGGAAGCTGCAGTACACGATCCAGGCCGCCGGCCGGTCGGGGTCGGTGGTGGCCACCCTGCGCGACGCGGTGGTGCGGCGCGGCGACTTCACGCTGGGGCCGGTCAGTCTGCAGGTCGATCTCGGCGACCGCATCGGCGTGACGGGGCCGAACGGTGCCGGGAAGTCGACGCTGCTCGCGACGCTGCTGGGTCGGCTCGACCCGACGTCCGGTGCGGCGTCACTGGGGTCCGGGGTGCAGATCGGCGAGATGGACCAGGCCCGGCAGCTGCTGACCGGCGGCGCGACGCTGCTGGACGCGTTCGAGGCCGAGGTGCCGGAGTGGTCGCCGAACGACATCCGCACGCTGCTGGCCAAGTTCGGCCTAGGCGCCCTTCACGTGCTGCGCCCGACGGCGACCGCGTCACCGGGCGAGCGGACCCGGGCGGCGATGGCGCTGCTGCAGGCCCGCGGGGTCAACCTGCTGGTGCTCGACGAGCCGACGAACCATCTCGACCTGCCGGCGATCGAGCAGCTCGAGTCCGCGCTTGACAGCTACACCGGCACTCTGCTGCTGGTGACCCACGACCGCCGGATGCTGGACGCGGTGCGGCTGAATCGCCGCTGGCACGTCGAGGGCGGGACGGTCAGCGAGCGCTGACCGGTCGTCCGGCCGGTTCGACGCATCGTGGCAGTTCGTGCCCGCGACGCGGTCAGGAACCGCCCCGATGCGGTCAGCACACCGGATAGCCCGGCAGCACCGGCCTGATACTGACGAAGAACGTGCCGTCCGGAGTGGTCCGGTCACCGAGTCCGTACGGTCCGTAGGAGGCGTCGACGAGCCGGTCGGCGTCGGCGCCGGTCAGGGTGGTGCACCGCCCGTCCGCGGCCAGCCGGGCGGGCAGTCCCGGGTCCCCGGTCCACCCGCTCACGCCGGCGAACCCCGTCGACGTGTCGGACCGCCGCGCGGAGATGAGCATCGCCGTCGGACGCCACGGCCGGAGGTCGCCGGCAGCGCCCGCCAGCTCGTCGAGGACGGCCATGAACGCAGTCCGACCGACCATCACGCCGGCGGGCAGACCCATCCACGCCTCGGCGCCGAAGGCCAGCGCACCGACGCTGCGGACGCCACCCTCGGCGGTCCGGAACACGAGCTCCACGCTGCCGGCGTCGGACACGAAAGCGGCGGCGAGGTCGTCGCGCAGCGGCTCGGAGTATCCGGGTGAGGCCATGAAGCGGTCCAGGATCGACCGGAGCACCTGCGGGTCGACGTGACCGGTGCGGGCCGACGTCCAGGCAGCACCGGGCGGGGCCTCGATGACGGTGCCGTCGTCGTAGGCGATCCAGTGGGGAACCCCGTCGTAGAAGGGGCTCTCGGCACTGTTGCCTCCCGAGAAGCTGATGACGGCGACCACTCCGGCGCCGAGCCGCGGGTCGGCCGGCGGCGGACTGTCCGCCGTTCTCGACGGAGCCGTGGTCGTCATCGTCGACGCGGACGGGACCGCCGGCGGCACACCGCACGCGGCGAGCGCGACCACCATCACGATTCCGGCCACCGACCAGCGCATCTTCCGCCCTCCCTGCTTGCAGAGACGTCAGCGATGACCGCCGCGGTTGCCCGGGCGGCTCAGATGCGCGATCTCCGCCGGTGGCGGTGGGCCATGACCAGGGTGAGCGCGGCCGACGCGCACAGCGCCGCCGACAGCCAGACCCCGTTCTCGACCCAGAAGTCCGGGCGCCCGGGCCGGGGGTCCTTCATCAGCAGGCCGAAGAACACCGGGGTGATGCCGGCGAAGAACTCACGCCAGTCCTCGCCGG
>JBQGEH010000919.1:0-7039 GCA_052039515.1 Nakamurella sp.
CGCAGCCCCTGCCGCAGGTGCGGACCTGGGACGTCGCCGGGACGAAGGCGGCGCCACAGACCAGGCACAGGCGCTCCTCGACCGGCGCCTCGGCGGGCAACCGGAGGCTGTAGCGCAGGTCGCCCAGGTGCTCGGCGCGCAGCCCCTCCATCCCGATGTGCACGGCGATCTCGGGATCGGCGGAGGTGAAGGACGCATTCGCCGAGGCCCCGTCGCCCAGCCAGACGCCGAGCGCGTACGGCGGTACGGACAGCTCAGCCGCGGGGAGCTCGAGCGGCGCCACGGTGGCGACGGCGTGGTTCAGCCGACCGTCCGCGGTGTCGCACCGCAGGGTGGCGTGCAGCTCGGCCGTGGTCCGGATCGCTCCGGCCGACGTGCCGCGCCGGTCGGCCCGGGTACGGGTCACCCACTGGTGCTCGGCGTCGGCCACCACGACGGCGCCGTCGGAGACCTCGACCTCGTCGCACGGGCGACCGGTCATCACCTCGGTGGCGGCGACGACGGTCGTGGGCCGGCCGTCGGCGCCGAGCAGCCGGTCACCGACCGCGACCTCGCCCATGGTCGTCCAGCCGGTCGGGGTGGCCAGCGGGGTGTCCAGCGCCAGCGCCTTCCCGACGCCGGGACGTGCGGCGATGATGATCATCTGGCCGGGGTGGAAACCGTTGGTCAGGGTGTCGAGGTCGGTGAAACCGGTGGGCACGCCGAGCGACAGGCCGCCGCGGCTCTGGATGGCGTCGATCTCGTCCATCGTCGGCCCGAGGAGCTCTTCGAGGACGACGTAGTCCTCGGTGGTGCGCCGCTCGGCGACCTTGTACATCTCCTGCTCGGCCCGGTCGACGATCTCGTCGACCTCACCCGACCCGGCGGCGCCCTCGGCGCCGCCGTAGCCGAGCTGGGCGATCCGGGTGCCGGCCTCGACCAGCCGCCGCAGCACCGCCTTCTCGGCCACGATCTGGGCGTAGAACCCGGCGTTGGCGGCGGTCGGCACCATCGCCGTCAGGTGGTGCAGGTACACCGACCCACCGACCCGCGGCAGCAGGCCGGCCCGCTCCAGCTCGGCGGACACCGTGATCGGGTCCGCGGGCTCGCCCCGCGAGTACAGGTCGAGGATGGACTCGAAGACGTGCACGTGCGCCGGCTTGTAGAAGTCGGCCGACGTGAGCACCTCGAAGACGTCGGCGATCGCGTCCTTGGACAGGAGCATGCCGCCCAGCACGGACTGTTCCGCGGGCAGATCCTGCGGCGGCTGCCGGTCGAACGGGACGGCCGCCGGCGTCGAGGCCCGGGGCTTCCACTGTTCGTCCGCTGCCATCCGGTCCCCTCGCCTGGTGTCGCACCCCGGGATGCCGGGGTACAGGTGTTCTATCGGACGGCACCGACAGTGCCGCGCTGACGGCCGCGGGACCGGCCGTCACGGGTGGATCGGGTCGGTCGGCGCGACCGACGGCGGGTGAGCCGCGGCGCTCGCGAGACGCGTCTGAGACCGTAGGTCCGTCGCCCCGCCGACCCCAAGTCCGCCTGTTGATCGAGACGGGGATGGAGTGGGGACAGATCGCGTCGCTGCTGGCCATGCACAGTTGTCCCCATGTGAACAACTTGGGGACAACTACGGCCCTTCGTCATGTTCTCGCAGGTCAAGGCAATGTGGATGTCGTGCGGCCTGTGGACAGAAAATGTTTGTGCGGTCGCGGCGTGGCGCGCGAAACGCCGAGCCGGGCGTGTCGGAACGGCGTGACGGACCGTCACGACGGTCCCGACCGGACCACTCCGTCGGGGTATCGACAGGCCCGTCGGGGTGGCCGGTCAGCACTGGATCGGCGCATTGCTGACCGGCGGTGAGCATGGTTCGCTGTGCCGTTGGTCCGCGCATTCATCACGACACGCCTGGGAGGCGCCGTGCCCTTGGAGTGGGAGCAGGTCGTCGTCGACGCCGCCGATCCGGCGGCGCTGGGCCACTGGTGGGCGACCGCCCTGGACTGGGTGGTGGTCAACGACGCCGCCGAGGAGTTCGAGATCCGGCCGGCGCCGGACCGGCTGCCCGGGCTGCTGTTCGTCCCGGTCGAGGAGGCCCGGACGGTGAAGAACCGGCTGCACCCGGACTTCCGGCCGGTCGACCGGGACGCCGAGGTCGAGCGACTCGTCGCGCTCGGTGCCGTCCGGGTCGACGTCGGACAGGGTGACGTCGGCTGGGTGGTACTCGCCGACCCGGAGGGCAACGAGTTCTGCGTGCTCGGCGGCCGGGCCCCGGCCACCGGCTGAGCGACCTCGACCTCGGCGAAGGCGGGCAGACCCGGGCGGCGGCGTCCGCGCAGGAGCCGAACGAATGCGAGGAAGCCGTCCCTGCAGGGTGGGCTTCCTCGCATTCGTTCGGCTACTGCGATCGACAGGGAACGCGGGCAACGCAGGGACGCTGGGCAACGCAGGGACGCGGGGACGCAGGACGAGCGGGCGGAGCGCCCCGCGCATCCCCGGGTCGCCCGGCACCGGCCGGTACGCTCGAACGGATGTCTCCCGCCGCCACCGCCGTGCTCCGCCGTGCCCGTGCGCACCCGAGCGGGTGGCGCACCTCACTCTCCAGGCCGATCGCGTGCTGACGGCAGCGCCGGCGCAGGACGTCACCCCTCGCCCGCCGACCGGTCCGCGCAACGGCTTCCTGGACACCCTGCGGGCGGTGGCCCTGGTCCGGGTCGTGCTGTGGCACACCCTGGCGTTCACCGCCCTGAGCTGGTTGGTCGCCGCCATGCCGGCGATGTTCTTCGTCGGCGGCAGCCTGCTCGCCCGCTCGATGCACCGGCACCGCTGGACCGACCTGCTGCGCACCCGGCTGCGGCGGTTGCTGCTGCCGTTCTGGGTGTACGCCGCGGTCGTGGTGACCGTGCTGGTCCTCGTCGGGCAGGTCATCGGCCGTGCCGACACGGCGTTCGGTCCGTGGCAGCTGCTGACCTGGCTGATCCCGGTGGTCGACCCGCAGGGCCCCGCCTGGGAGCAGGGCTGGGCGACGGCCCCGCTGTGGTACCTGCGCTGCTACCTGTGGTTGTTGCTGCTCTCACCGCTGCTGCGGGCCGTCCACCGCCGGTGGGGCTTCCGGTCGCTGCTCGCTCCGCTGGCCGGGGTCGTCGTGGTCGACGTCCTCACCCGCCACCCGGGTGTCGCCCCGGCCGGTTTCGACGCGGTCCGCTTCTACCTGGGCGACCTGGCCTGCTTCGCGTTCTTCTGGATGCTCGGTTTCAGCCACGCCGACGGCGTGCTCGACGGCTGGACCCGGCGGACCCGGCTCGCCTGGGCGGCGCTGGGCGGCGTCGGCGCGGTCGGGTACGTCGCCTGGACCGGGCCGTCCGACCTGGTGGTGAACAACCACTACCCGTTGCTCGTGCTGGTCGGTGTCGGCTGGCTCGGGCTGTTCCTCGCCGCCGAGCGCTGGATCGCGGGGCTCGTCGGCCGCCGGGGCACCGGACCCGTCGTGTACTGGCTGGGCCGGCGCTCGCTCACCGTCTACCTGTGGCATCCGGTCGCCATCGTCGGAGCGTTCGCGGCGCGGCAGTGGCTCGCCCCGGACGCCCCGGTGGCCGTCGTGCTGCCGCTCGTCCTGCTGCTGACCACGGCGCTGACCGTGCTGTTCGGCCGTATCGAGGACCACGCCGCCCGCCGGCCCGCCCAGTGGTGGCCGACCCGGGACCCCGTCCCCGCGCCGCAGGTCCGGCGGCCGTGGCTGGCCGGCGCGGCCACCGGCTGGGTCGCGGCACTCGCGGTGGTCACCGTGGCCGCCGGGACCACCGCGGTGGCGACCGCGTCCCCGGCCACGACGGGCACGGGCCTGCGGCTGCCGCCGGCGCCGTCCGGCCGACCGGATCCGCTCGGAACGGACACGACGCCGGACGACCGGGGCGCGGACGGCGACACCGCCGGTCAACCGCCGCTCGCCGCCCCCGACGACGACGACCCGACCAGGACGGTCGACGTCGCGGCGCTCACGCCCGCCCTGCAGTCCACCGTCGACTACTGGCGCCTCTCGCACCGGGTCGCCGGGGTCGAACTGGGCGTGCGGCTGCCCGACGGGTCCTCGGTCACCGTCACCAGCGGCACCGACGTCGACGGCGCTCCGCTGGACCTGCAGGCCGACTTCCCGATCACCTCGATCACCAAGTCCATGACGGCCGCGGCGATCCTGCAGCTCGCCGAGATCGGGGCGCTGCAGCTCGACGACCCGCTGCCGGAGATCGAGGCCGTCCCCGGGCTGCCGTACGTCGGCCGGGTGACCGTGCGGCAGCTGCTCAACCACACCGCCGGGGTGCTGCCCTACACCGAGAGCGCCGGGTTCGAGGCGGTCCGCGACGCCGCCCTCACCCCGGTCACCGCGCTGGAGCTGATCCGCGGCGAGCCGCTGCAGTGGGAGCCCGGTTCGCAGGCCGGTTACTCCAACTCCGGCTACCTGACGCTGGGCCTGCTCGCCGAGCAACTGACCGGGGCTCCGTACGCCGACGTGCTGCGGGCGCAGGTGTTCGCCCGGGCGGGGATGACGGCCACCGACCTCGACGAGACACCGACGGCCGGCTGGGTCGGATTCTCCGCCGGCGGGGTCCGCTCCACCGTCGACGACCTGCTCGCCTACGGCGACGCGTTGTTCCGCCGCGGCGAGATCCTCGGCGCGGACGCGCTCACCCAGATGCTGGACTTCGACAACGACCTCAACATCGGACTCGGCGCCTACGCCTACTGTCCCTGCGGGCACGACGCCGGCACGGACACCTACTCCTCGTTCGGGCACTACGGCGGCCAGACCGCGCTGCAGTACGCCCCCGCGCAGGACGTGGTCATCGCGCTGAACCTGACCCAGTCGCTGTGGACCGACGAGCTCGGTCAGGCCGACGTCGCCGACCTGCTGCTCGCGGTGGAGCGACTCGCCGCGATCTGACCCGGTCGGGCGGGCCGCGAACCCGGCTCGTCACCCTGCGCGCAGCGGTGACCGCCGTACTCGTCCTTCGGAAGGATCACAAAGCGGCCGTCAATCACCGGTCCGGGCGTCTGAGTCCGCGTGACGCGGGCAGAAGTACCGGTGTCGATCTGACCCTGGTCGATCCGCGCCTGCCTGCTCGTGACCACGCCCGAGCCGCGCGGAGCCCCTGTCCCTCGACGGAAGAGTTCCCATGACCACACCCCCGCGACACCTCCGCCGGCTGCTCGCCGGACTCGCCGCCACCACCCTGCTGCTGACCGCGTGCGGCGGCGGCACCGACGACACCACCTCCGTCCCGGCCGCCGCCGGCCCCGGCCCCAACCCGGAGTCCGGCGAGGCCCCGTCCGGAGCCTCCGCACCCGCCGCGACCGGCGCGGTGGTCGACGCCGCCGCGGCCCTCGTCCCGGCCGACATCCGTGACCGGGGCACCCTCGTGGTCGCCACCGGCGAGGGGTACCCGCCGTTCGAGTTCTACGCCGAGGGCGACGCGACCACCCTGCAGGGGGTCGACCCCGAGCTGGTGGCCGCGGTCGCCGGCGCGCTGGGGCTGCAGCCGGACCTGCAGGTGCTCAAGTTCGACGGCATCATCCCCGGCCTGCAGGGCGGTCGCTACGACATGGCCGCCGCCGCGATGGGCGTCACCGAGGAACGCAACGCGGTCGTGGACTTCGTGACCTACTTCGAGGGCGGCACCTCGATCATGACGCCCGCCGGCAACCCGCAGAACCTGACGCTGGACACCCTGTGCGGGCACCGCATCGCCGCCCAGAAGGGCACCATCTACGCCGACAACTACCTCCCGCAGTTCTCCGCCGACTGCGTCGCCAAGGGCGAGCCGGAGATCATCGTCGACATCTATCCCGACGCCGCGCAGACCAACCTGGCCGTGGGCAGCAACCGCGCCGAGGCGGTGGTCTCCGACTTCGGGCCACTGGCCTACACCGCGCAGCAGTCCGACGGGGCGTTCTTCGTCCTCGACGAGAGCTACGACCCGGCCCCCTACGGCTTCGCGCTGCCCCAGGGCAGCGAGCTCGCGCCGGCGATCGAGGCGGCCCTGGAGGCCGTCATCGCCGACGGCACCTACCAGCAGGTGCTCGAGAAGTGGGACGTCACGACGGGAGCGATCACCGATCCGACGATCTCCCGTGGCTGACCGGGCCACGCGGGAGACCACCGGGACCGACCTGCCCGGGGAGGTCGTGAGCCTGCGACACCCCGGGCGGTGGGTGGCCGTCGCCGTCGTCGTGGTCCTGGCGGTCGTCGTGGTGACCTCACTGGTCACCAACGAGAACTACCGCTGGGACGTCGTGTTCCGGTACTTCACCTCCAGCGGCATCCTCGCCGGCCTGCGCAACACCCTGCTGCTGACCGTGCTGGCGATGCTGGTCGGCGTGGTGCTGGGCATCCTGCTGGCCGTCGCCCGGGACTCGAAGAACCCCATCGTCAAGGGGGCGGCGCTGCTCTACATCGGCTTCTTCCGCGGCACCCCGCTGCTGGTGCAGCTGATCTTCTGGTTCAACCTGTCCGCGCTCTACCCGACGCTCGGGCTGGGGATCCCGTTCGGACCGACGTTCGTCTCCGGCAGCGCCAACGACCTGATCACCCCGCTGACCGCGGCGGTGCTCGGACTCGGGCTCAACGAGGCGGCCTACATGGCCGAGATCGTCCGGGCCGGGCTGCAGTCGGTGGACAGCGGGCAGACGCAGGCGGCGCAGGCGCTGGGGATGAGCAACCGGCTGGTGTTCCGCCGCATCGTGCTGCCGCAGGCGTTGCGGGTGATCATCCCGCCCACCGGCAACGAGACGATCTCGATGCTGAAGACGACGTCGCTGGTCAGCGTCATCGCGCTGCCGGAGCTGCTGTTCGCCGCCCAGGTCATCTACTCCCGGACCTACCAGGTCATCCCGCTGCTGATCACCGCGAGCCTGTGGTACCTCATCCTGACCACCGTGCTCACCGTCGGGCAGACGTTCCTGGAACGACGGCTGCGCCGCGGTGACGGGCGCAGCGCGGACCGCGGCCGCCCGGCGCCGGACACCCCGACCGACGACTTGCCGGTGGTCGAGACCGCCGGCCGGGGGGAGA
>JBQGEH010000920.1:0-2080 GCA_052039515.1 Nakamurella sp.
GACGATGTACTTCGACGGCGCCCTGGTCAACAACCCGCTGGGCAAGGGCCAGGAGCGCGGCACCTCCGACATCCTCTACCTCGCGGCGGGATCGTGACCGCCCCCGTCGTCCTGATCCCGGCCTACCGCCCGGACGGGGAGCTGCTGCGCCTCGTCGTGGACCTGCACGCCGCCGACGACGACCTCGTCGTCCTCGTGGTCGACGACGGCAGCGGTCCCGGCTACGACGACATCTTCACCGCTGCGGTCGGTCTCGGGTGTCTGCTGGTCACGCTCCCGGTGAACCGGGGCAAGGGGCAGGCCCTCAAGACCGGCTTCGCCGAGATCGCCCGGCGACTTCCCGGACGCAGCGTCGTGTGCGCCGACGCGGACGGTCAGCACACCGTGCGCTATGTCCTGCGGGTGGCCGCCGCCGTCGGTGCGTCCGGAGCCGACATGGTCCTGGGCGAGCGACGTTTCACCGGCACCGTCCCGCTGCGCAGCCGCGTCGGCAACAGCGCCACCCGGCTGTTGTTCCGGCTGGCCACCGGCCGCCGGTTGCACGACACCCAGACCGGGCTGCGCGGCTTCCCGCCGGCGGTCCTGGGCTGGCTCGGCACCGTCGAGGGCGACCGTTACGAGTACGAGCTGAACGTGCTGCTGCAGGCCGCCCGCGACGGGCGGCGCATCGACAGCATCGACATCGCGACGGTGTACCTGGACGAGAACCGTTCCTCCCACTTCCGTCCGGTGGTCGACTCGGTCCGCATCTACGCACCGCTGCTGCGGTTGCTCACCTCCTCGATGACCGCGTTCGCCGTCGACGCGGTGGCGGTGCTGATCTTCTCGGCGCTGTCCGGGTCGCTCCTGCTGTCGGTCGTCGCGGCCCGGATCGTCAGTGCCACCGTCAACTTCACCGTCAACCGGCGGTGTGTCTTCGACCGGGGCCGGCACAGGCGCACCGGCCCGGCCGCGGCCCGTTACGCCGCACTCGTCGTCGCCCTGCTGGGCGTCAACTACCTGCTGCTCACCGGCCTGACCGCACTGGCCGTCCCGTTGCTGATCGCCAAGATCGTCACCGAGATCGCTCTCGTCGGCCTGTCCTACGCCGCGCAGAGCCGCTTCGTCTTCGCCGGGCGCCGGGCGCCCGTCACCGCGCCGGAACCGACCCCGGCGCTCATGTCCACCTCCCGCTCTTCCCACCGATGAGGACCACGTCCATGCGCATCCGCTCCCTTCTCGCCTCCCACACCGCCCGCGCCCAGCTGACCCTGAGCGCCTGCTCGCCGGCGACCACCACGACCGCGGAGAGCTCGCAGATCAGCTCGTCGACGTCGAACAGCATCACCGTCCCGGGCACGTCGAGCTCCGGCTCCACGTCGGCGGCGTCGTCGTCCAGCACCACCACGAGCACCGCCTCGGCCACCGTCGAGCAGGCGTCCACCGACATCGCCGCCGTGACCCACTTCGACGACGACGACCTGACCTGGGACACCGCGTCGGAGGTCGCGGTGACGCTGTCCGACGACGCCACCACCGCCGGCGACGGGGTCACCGTCGACGGGTACACCGTGACCATCACCGCCGCCGGGACGTACCACCTCACCGGCAGCCTCACCGACGGGCGGATCGTCGTCGCCGCCGGGGAGGAGGACGTCGTCCGGATCATCCTGGACGGGGTGTCGGTGACCAGCTCCACCGGCTCGGCGCTCGTCGTGACCAGAGCGAACGAGGCGATCGTCCACCTCGCCGACGGCAGCGCCAACACCCTGTCCGACGCGTCGTCCTACACCGACACCGCCGAGGACGCACCGAACGCGGCCCTGTACTCGATGGCCGACCTCACCATCGCCGGCGGCGGCGCGCTGACCGTGACCGGCGGCTACGCCGACGGCATCGTCAGCAAGGACGGCCTGGTCATCGCCTCCGGGTCGGTGACCGTGGACGCGGTCGACGACGGCATCCGCGGGAAGGACTACGTGGTCGTGCTGGACGGTGCGGTGACCGTGACCGCCGGCGGCGACGGCGTGAAGGCCGACAACGAGACCGACGCCGACCGCGGGTGGCTGCTCGCCTCCGGTGGCACCCTCACCGTCGCGGC
>JBQGEH010000921.1:0-5464 GCA_052039515.1 Nakamurella sp.
AGCTGCACCGCCGATTCCGACGCGAGGCTGGACTTGGCCACGAGCAGCGCCGCCAGCGCCGGGTCCTCGACGTGCGCGGTCAGCGCGAGGTCGACCTCCGACCGCCGCTGGGTGAGACCGGTGACGTACTCCCGCAACTCGTCGTGCAGCCCGAGCTGGGCGAGGCCGGAGATGACGTGCAGCTGGTTGTCGAACTCGTGGGTCTGGGCCCGCAGGGTGTCGGTGGCGTTGCGGGTGGCGCCCAGCTGTCGTTGCACCGCGAGCAGCTCGGAGCGGTCCCGCAGCGTGGTCACCGCCCCCGACGCGTCGGCGGAGCGCCCGGTGCGGATGCGGCGGCGGTTCACCACGAGGACGAGATCCCGGTGGAACACCGGGAGGTCGATGCCGGTGCGCCGCCCGAGCACCACGTCCAGCAGTTCCGGTTCGAGCCCGAGGGTGGTCACGTCCCGGCCGACGCAGTCCGCGGGCAGGTCCAGCAGCTCACGGGCGGCGTCGTTGGCGACCGTGACGGTGCCGTCCGGCCCCACCCCGAGGACCCCTTCGCGGATGCTGTGCAGCAGGGCTTCGCGGTGGTCGGCCAGCGAGGTGAGCTCGGCCGGCTCCAGCCCGTGCGTCTGGTGCTTGACCCGGCGGGCGAGCAGCCACGACCCGACGACCCCGGCCAGCGCCGCCAACGCGAGCAGCAGCAGGAGCTCGGGCACGCCGGACAGCACGATGTCCAGGGTGCTGGGGTACTGCTCGCCGACCAGGGCCAGACCCACGACGGCGCCGCTGTCGTCCTGCACCGGCACGGTCGCCGCGATCAGTCGCTGGTCGCCGATCCGCAGGTCGCCGTCCCACGACCGGCCGTCCCAGGCCGCCCCGTCGGGCAGCTGCAGGTCGGTGCCGATCAGGGTCGGGTCGGTGGCGGCGACGACGGTGTGGTCGGGGTCGGCGGCGAGCACCAGGGTGGCGCCGGACTGGCTGCGTGCCCCCTCCAGCAGTGGTGCGAGAACCCGTGCCGGCAGGTCGATGTCGGCGCGGTCGCGGAGCAGCGGAGTGCCGGCCAGGTTCTCCGCGGCTCCCAGGATCCGGTCGCCGCTGCTGGCCGAGAACTGGCTGGTGGCCTGCCGCACCGAGACGATCCCGGCGACCAGCAGGACCAGCCCGACCACCACGAGCTGGAGCACCAGGAACTGACCGGCCAGCGACCGGGGCGTCAGGCGGCTCCACCGTCGCACCGTCGGCCTCCTCGCCCCGTCCCGTCGCGCCGCCCGGGCGTGACCACAACGACCACAACGACCGTTGCGAACGCAATCGTGACCTGGCTCACCCGAGTCTGTCACAGTCGCGGCGGGCCGTGATCGGGCCCGGCACCGACGCCATCCGATCACATCATCGACAGCAACGGGGCGACGATGAGGTGCACACGATGAGACAGCAGCGACCACCGGCGATCTCCCGACGGCGCCTGCTGACCGGCGGTGCCGCTGCGGTCCTGACCGCCGGCCTCGCACTGACCGGCTGCGGGGTGACCCGCGAGGCCGAGACCGGGGTGCACCGGCTCCGGATGATGGTGCCCAACAGCCCCGGCGGCGGCTACGACGTGACCGCCCGCACGGCGGTCAAGGTCACCGAGACCACCGGCATCACCGACCGGGTGCAGGTCTTCAACGTCATCGGTGCCGGCGGCACCGTCGCCATGGCGCGGCTGATGAACGAGGAGGGCAACGGCGACCTGGCCATGATGATGGGCCTGGGTGTCGTCGGGGCGACGTTCACCAACAAGACCGATTCCCGCGTCTCGATGGCCACCCCGATCGCCAAGCTCATCGAGGAGTCCGAGGGCGTCATGGTCCCGGCGGACTCGCCGTACACCACGATCGACGAGCTCGTCACGGCGTGGAAGGCCGATCCGGGCGCCCTGTCGGTCGGCGGCGGCTCGTCCCCCGGCGGCCCCGACCACCTGATGCCGATGCAGCTCGCGATGACGGTCGGGGTGGCGCCGACGTCGGTCAACTACGTCGCCTACGACGGCGGCGGCGAACTGCTGCCGGCCCTGCTCGGCAGCAAGATCGCCTTCGCCACCTCGGGTCTCGGTGAGTACACCGAGCAGATCAGGTCGGGCCAGGTGCGGGTGCTCGCGGTGTCCGGCGACGAGCGGGTGCCCGAGGTCGACGCCCCGACCTTCACCGAAGCCGGCATCGACCTCGTCTTCACCAACTGGCGCGGCATCCTCGCCCCGCCCGGCATCTCCCCCGAGCAGCGCGACCGGCTCATCGCCGTCTTCACCGAGATGCACGGCACCGACGCCTGGCGTGCCGAGCTCGAGAAGAACAACTGGACCGACGCCTTCGTCACCGGTGACGAGTTCGGCGCGTTCCTCACCGAACAGGATCAACGCGTCCAGTCGACGCTGACCGAACTGGGGTTGGCATGACCAGCACACCGACGTCCCCGAAAGCCGGAAAGCCGGTGCGCGGCAACCGTTCCGAGCTGTGGGTCAGCGTCGTGCTGGCCGTCATCGGCGCCGTCGTGCTCATCGACGCGCTCTCGCTCACCGGCGCGTTCTCCAAGGTCGACCCGATCGGCCCGAAGGTGTTCCCCTACATCGTGTCCGGCGGACTGTTCCTCACCGCGGCGCTGCTGGCGGTCAACGTGCTGCGCGGCGGTCACGGCGAGGCCGAGGAGGGCGAGGACATCGACCTGTCGGCGCCGTCGGACTGGCGGACCGTCGCCGGTCTGGTCGCGGTGTTCGTCGCCAACATCGCGCTGGTGAACGTGCTGGGGTGGGTGATCTCCGGGGGCCTGCTGTTCTTCGGCACGGCCTGGGTGCTGGGCAACCGGCACGTCGTGCGCAACCTGGTGATCTCGGCGGTGTTGTCGCTGGTCACCTTCTACGGCTTCTGGTCCGGCCTGGGCATCCACCTGCCCGCCGGCATCCTGGACGGGATCCTCTGATGGACAACCTCGGCGCGTTGATGGACGGGTTCGCGTCCGCCTTCACCCCCGGCAACCTGCTGTTCGCCGTCATCGGTGTGCTGCTCGGCACCGCGGTCGGCGTGCTGCCGGGCATCGGCCCGGCCATGACGGTGGCGCTGCTGCTGCCCGTCACCTACGACCTGCCCCCGGCGGGGGCGTTCATCATGTTCGCCGGCATCTACTACGGCGGCATGTACGGCGGGTCCACCACGTCGATCCTGCTCAACACCCCGGGCGAGAGTTCGTCGGTGGTCACCGCCATCGAGGGCAACAAGATGGCCAAGGCGGGGCGGGCGGCGCAGGCGCTGGCCACCGCGGCGATCGGCTCGTTCATCGCCGGCGCGATCGGCACCGCGCTGCTGGCCCTGTTCGCGCCGATCGTGTCGGAGTTCGCCGTCGAGCTGGGGGCGCCGTCCTACTTCGCACTGATGGCGCTGGCGTTCATCGCGGTCACCGCGGTGCTCGGCACGTCCCGGCTGCGCGGTTTCGCCTCGCTGTTCCTGGGTCTCGCGTTCGGGCTCATCGGCATCGACTCGCTGACCGGGCAGTCCCGGCTGACCATGGGCATCCCGCTGCTGTCCGACGGCATCGACGTCGTCGTCATCGCGGTGGCCATCTTCGCGCTGGGCGAGGCGCTCTGGGTCGCCGCGCACCTGCGCCGCCGGCCGGTCGAGGTCATCCCGGTCGGGCGGCCGTGGATGGGCCGCTCGGACTGGAAGCGGTCGTGGAAGCCCTGGCTGCGCGGGACCGCCTACGGTTTGCCGGTCGGGGCACTGCCCGCCGGTGGCGCGGAGATCCCGACGTTCCTGTCCTACGCCACCGAGAAGAAGCTGTCGAAGCACCCGGAGGAGTTCGGAAAGGGTGCCATCGAGGGCGTCGCCGGACCGGAGGCCGCCAACAACGCCTCCGCCGCAGGCACTCTCGTGCCGATGCTGTCGCTGGGCCTGCCTACCAACGCCACCGCCGCGGTGATGCTCGCCGCCTTCACCCAGTACGGCATCCAGCCGGGACCGAACCTGTTCACCAGCCAGGCCGCGCTGATCTGGACGCTCATCGCGAGCCTGTTCATCGGCAACCTGCTGCTGCTGCTGATCAACCTGCCGCTCGCGCCGCTGTGGGCCCGGCTGCTGCGCATCCCGCGGCCGTACCTCTACGCCGGCATCCTGTTCTTCGCCACCCTCGGCGCGTTCGCGGTGAACCTGCAGTGGTTCGACCTGGCCATCCTGCTGGTGCTGGGCCTGCTCGGGCTGATGATGCGCCGCTACGGCCTGCCGGTGCTGCCGCTGATCATCGGCGTCATCCTCGGGCCGCGCGCCGAACGGCAGCTGCGCCAGACCCTGCAGCTGTCCGAGGGCAGCGTCAGCGGGTTGTGGAGCGAGCCGATCGCCGTCGTCATCTACATCGTCATCGCGATCCTGCTGGCGCTGCCGCTGATCACCCGACTCCGCCGCCGCCGTACCGGTTCCGGCGGCGGACCCACCCCCACCGACCGTGTCCTGGAGAGTGCCTCGTGACCGTCCTGCTCGCCTACGTCCCCACCCCGCAGGGGGAGGCCGCGCTGACCCGCGCGATCGCCGAGGCCACCCTGCGCGACGAGGAGCTGGTGGTGCTCAACGCCAGCAAGGGCGACGCCTACGACGACCCCCGTTTCGCCCAGCCCGGCCAGGTGTCCGATGTGCAGGAGCGGCTGACCGGAGCGGGGGTGCGCTTCGACTGGCGGCAGGAGGTCGGCGAGGACGTGGTGTCGGCGGTGCTGGACGCGGTCGACGCGCTGCAGCCGTCGCTGCTGGTGATCGGGCTGCGCAAGCGCTCCCCCACCGGGAAGCTGTTCCTCGGCAGCCGCGCCCAGCAGCTGCTGCTCCACGCCGCCTGCCCGGTGCTCGCCGTCAAGGCGGGCTGAGCAGGAACCTCCCCGAGTCGGGTAGGGATCCGGCCGCTGGGCGACCACTTCCCTACCCGATTCCGGACCCGGAGGCTTAGCTCAGAGGATGGCGCCGGGTCGGTACGCGGCGGCCTCGGGGTGCGTGGCGGCGATCGCCTCGACCTGGGTGACCATCGCGGCGACCTGACGGGCGGCGTCACCGGTGAACGACAGCCGGTCGGCGAGCAGCGCGTCCAGGGCCGCCCGGTCCAGCGGCAGCCGGTCGTCGGCGGCGAGCCGGTCGAGCAGGTCGTTGTCGGCCTGGCCGGTCTCCCGCATGGCCAGCGCCACGCCGACGGCATGCTCCTTGATCGCCTCGTGGGCGGTCTCCCGGCCCACCCCGGCGCGGACCGCGGCCATCAGCACCTTGGTGGTGGCCAGGAACGGCAGGTACCGGTCGAGCTCACGGTCGATGACCGCGGGGTAGGCGCCGAAACCGTCCAGGACGGTCAGGAATGTCTCGAACAATCCGTCGATGGCGTAGAACGCGTCGGGCAGGGCGACCCGGCGGACCACCGAGCAGAACACGTCGCCCTCGTTCCACTGCGCACCGGCCAGCTCCCCGGCCATCGAGGCGTAGCC
>JBQGEH010000922.1:0-12045 GCA_052039515.1 Nakamurella sp.
CCGGTGCGGTGCGCCCAGCCGGTGAACGAGCGGGCGGCGGCGGCTTTGCGGGCCAGCGAGCTGCGGGCCGTGCCGGTGGCGGCGAGCCGGGCGAGCCAGCTGCGCAGCGCGGTGAGGTCCAGCCGGTCGAGACCGGGGCCGCGGCCCATCCGCTCCAGGTGGTCGAGAAGGTCGGTGACGTCGGCCCGGTAGGCCCGCACGGTGGCCGGCGCGACCCCGCGTTCGTACGTCAGGTGCCGCAGGAAGCCGGCGAGCAGCAGCGCCCGGTCGTCGGGTGTCGCGCCGCCGTCAGCCGCCGCGTCGCTCGCTCCCCCGCCGTCCGGACCGTCGGCGGCCCGCCCTGCCGGCGAAGTCACATCGCGTCGCTGGGCTCGTGGTAGGCCGTCTGCCGGTCCCGCTGCTGCGGCAGGCTGGTGTGCGAGATCTGACCCATCAGGTCCTCGATCTCCACCACCAGCTGCTCGGTGCCCTCGTCGGCGGACTCGATCGCGGCGGCCCGCAGCGCGCGCAGCCGGTCGAGGTCGACACGGTGCTCGGCGGGGGGCCGGGACCGCCAGCTGCCCCGGATCTCGTCGTACTCCTGCCGCATGGTGAGCAGTGTCATGGGTCCTCCCGCGTCGGACCGGCGTGCGAGCATGCCGGGATGTACCAGCACAGGATGACCCACATCGCGGTCCAGGGCACCGGCATCAACTCCGACCAGTTCCGCGACACCCTCGACCGGCACCTGGAGACGATGGGCGCCGGCGGCTGGGAGCTGGTCTCGACGAACGTGTCCGAGCAGGTCAGCACGTTCAAGGGGGCGAGCTCCGTGGACGCGCTGCTGTTCTGGAAGCGTCCCGCCCCGGCCGACCCCGGCGTGTCGGCCGTGCCGCACTGACGCACGTCCCGCCCCGCGGTTGCGCGTTCACAGCCGCCGCCACAGTGCTCCCTCCCGCTGGACCAGCCCGGCCAGCTCCAGCACCGGCAGGGTGGCCAGCACCTGTGCGGCCGGCACCCCCGCCGATGTCGACAGCGACGCCACCGTGGTGGTGCCGCGGGCGGGCAGCGCGTCGTGCACCCGCAGCGCCAGCGGGTCCAGTCCGTCGGTGGGCCGGAGCGGGCCGGGGTCGCCCCCGCCGTCGAACAGACCCGGCTCCACCGGCCGCACCACCGCGAGCACGTCGGCGGCCGAGGTGGCCAGCAGCGCGAAGCGGTCCCGCAGCAGCAGATGGCAGCCCACCGACATCGCCGAGGTGACCGGACCCGGCACCGCCATCACCGTCCGGCCCAGGTGCGCCGCCGCCGACGCGGTCGACAGCGATCCGGACCGGCGGCTCGCCTCGACCACCACGGTGACCTCACCGAGCGCCGCGAGCAGCCGGTTGCGGACCAGGAAGCGGTGCCGGGCGGGAGTCGTGCCGGGCGGGTACTCGCTGACCACCGCGCCGGCCCCGGCGATGCGCTGCAGCAGCGGCGCGTTGGCCGCCGGGTAGGCCCGGTCGATGCCGCAGGCGAGCACGGCCACCGACAGCCCGCCGCCGGTGACGGCGGCCCGGTGGGCGGCGGTGTCGATCCCGAACGCACCGCCGGACACGACGGTCAGCCCGGCGTCCACCACCCCCAGCGACAGCTCGGCGGCGACGCGTTCGCCGTACGGGCTGCTGGCCCGCGAGCCCACCACGGTCACCCCGGACCGCGGCAGATCGGTGGGCAGCGTCCCACGGACGTACAGCCCCAGCGGGGGCGCCGCCCCGCTCACCCCCCGGCCACCGGCCATCCCGAAACCCACGGTCGCGCCGTCCGGCCAATCCGGATCCTCCGGGCAGAGCAGGTGCGCCCCCACCGCGGTGGCCGCCCGCAGGTCGGCCGCGGCCAGCGCGTACAGCGTCTCCACGGAGCGGCCCTCGGTCCGGGCCGCGGTGGCCGACAGCGCCGCCGCCGGGGCGTCCCGTCGCACCACGGCGGCGAACGCCTCCACGACACCGACCCGCGCGACCAGGTCCACCACGGCCGGGGCGGGCGGTTCGGCGAGCCGCAGCAGCCCGGCCCGGGCCACGTGGACGGCGTCCACGCCGGCCGGCACCCGTTCCAGCTCGACGCTCATGCCGCCGCCCCGTTCGTGCGCATTCCGAGTGCGGTCGCGACGTCCGGCAGGGTCGGTTCGTCGCGGGCGGCGAGGTCGGCGGCGGTCAGTGACAGCCGCAGCACCCGGTCGTAGCCGCGGCCGGTGAGCAGGCCGGCCCGGACCGCGCGTTCCAGCAGCCGGCACGGCTCCCCGGTGGGCCGCCACCGGCGGCGCAGCACCGCGCCCGGGACCTCGGCGTTGTACCGCCACGGCGTGTCCCGCCAGCGGTGGGCGGCCCGGTCGCGGGCGGCCAGCACCCGGCTCGCGATGGCCGCCGACGGCTCTCCGGTGCCGCCGGCGCCCAGCGCCACCGGATCCAGGGCGGGCAGGTCGATGCGGATGTCCACGCGGTCCATCAGCGGGCCGGACAGCCGCCCCAGGTAGCGGCGGCGCAACCCGACCTCGCAGCGGCAGTCCAGATCGCGGGCGGCCGCGCACGGGCACGGGTTGGCCGCCAGCACGAGCTGGAAGCGGGCCGGGTAGCGCACCGCGCCGGCGGCCCGGGCGATGAGCACCTCGCCGCTCTCCAGCGGCTGCCGCAGCGCATCCAGCACGGTGGGACGGAACTCCGGGGCCTCGTCGAGGAAGAGCACCCCGCGGTGGGCCAGCGAGATGCTGCCCGGCCGGACCACCCCGGAGCCGCCGCCGATGATCGCCGCCGACGAGGCGGTGTGGTGCGGGTCGACGAACGGCGGTGTGCTGACCAGCGGCATCCCCGGGGCGAGCTCACCGGCCACCGAGTGCACGGCGGTGACCTCCAGCGCCTGGTCGCCGGTGAGCGGCGGCAGGAGCCCCGGCAGCCGCGCCGCCAGCATGGTCTTGCCCGCGCCGGGCGGGCCGGTCATGGCCAGGTGGTGTCCGCCCGCGGCCGCGAGTTCCAGCGCCGCCCGGCCCTCCGGCTGGCCGAGGACGTCGGCCATGTCCGGCAGCAGCGGCGGATCGGGCACCACCCGTACCCCCGGCCCGGTCAGCGTGGCGCCGCCGGCCAGATGCGCGACGACCTCCCGCAGGGTGGCCGCGCCCAGCACGTCCATGCCGTGCACCAGTGCGGCCTCGGCGACGTTGCCCAGGGGCACCACGGCGTCCCGCACCCCGGCGCGCCGCGCCGCGAACAGCGCCGGCAGCACCCCGCGGACCGCCCGGACCTGGCCGTCCAGGCCCAGCTCGCCGATCCAGACGGTGTCGGCGCCGCGGCGCAGGTCCACCGCCTCGGCGGCGGCGAGCACGGCGACGGCGATGGCCAGGTCGAACCCGGAGCCGTGTTTGCGCAGCGACGCGGGCGACAGCGCCAGTGTGATGCGCCGGTCGGGCCAGGTGTGTCCGGAGTTGACCACCGCGGCCTTGACCCGGTCGCGGGACTGCTGCACCGCGGTGTCGCCCATCCCGATGACGGTGGTGCCGGGGAGGCCGTTGGCGAGGTCGGCCTCCACGCTGACCAGGTGGCCGTCCAGGCCGTCCAGCTGCACCGCCAGGGTGCGGGCCAGCGCCATCAGAACGCCCCGGCGATGTGGGTGACCTGCGGCTCGGTACCGGGCGCCCAGAGCACGCTGATGACGTCGAACCGCAGCCGCACCCCCGGGCGGGCCTCGTGCGCGGCGAGCCACAGCGTGGCCAGCCGTCGGATGCGGCGCCGTTTCGCGGCGTCCACCGCCTCGGCGCCGGAGCCGTACCGCACCCCGCTGCGGGTCTTGACCTCGCAGATCACCGCGAGCTCGCGGCCGTCGGTGGCGACGATGTCGAGCTCCCCCTCGCGGCAGCGCCAGTTCCGCGACATCACGGTCAGACCGATGTCGGTCAGGTACCGGGCCGCGAGCTCCTCACCGTTGCGACCGACCACGTCCTTGGCTGCCACGTTCTCCCCCGCTGCTCGTCCCCTGGGAATCGAGAATCAGCCGGGAGCAGGTTCGGGCGCCTGCCGCGGTCGACGGCGTTGTGGACAACCGGCCCCCGATCCGCGGTGTGGATGGATCAGGAGGTGTGGGCGGCGATCACCGCGCGCGCCACGCCGGCCGCCGACGCCGGGTTCTGCCCGGTGACGAGCCGACCGTCGGTGACCACGTGGGCCTTCCAGACCGGTCCCTCGGAGTACCGGGCGCCGGCCTCGGCGAGCCGGCCGGCCAGTGAGAACGGCATGACCCGGATCAGTTTCAGGGCGGCCTCCTCGGCGTCGGAGAAGCCGGTGACCCGGCGGTTCTCCAGTAGCGGACGGCCGTCGGCGGTGTGCGCGGCGAGCAGCCCGGCCGGGCCGTGACAGACGGCGGCGATGACCGCGTCCCGCTCGTGCAGCTCGCAGAGCAGCCGGGCGATGGCGGCGTTGTCGGCGAAGTCCCACATGGTGCCGTGCCCGCCGACCAGCAGCACGGCGTCGTAGATGGCGGCGTTGACGTGCTCCGGGCGGGGGGCGGCGGCCAGCTGGTGCCGGATCGACGGGTCGTCCCGCCAGGCCACCTGGTCGGGGTCGTCGGCGTCGAAACCGTCCTCCGGGGCGGGGCCGCCGCCGACGGTGGCGACGTGCACCGACCAGCCGGCGTCGGTGAACACCCGCCACGGGCGGGCCGCCTCGCTGACCGTGTAGCCGGTGGAGCGACCGGTGTCGCCGAGCTCCGCGTGGCTGGTCAGCACGAACAGCACGGTCGGGGTGTGCGGGAACGCCGGGGACATCGCGACTCCTCGGGTTGGAAGTGCTCGGCGGGTGGACGCGCTACCGGCGGGTCGCCGGGCCTAGAACTCGCCGTCCTCCGGCAGCCGCAGGTCGGGCTTCTCCAGCTCCTCGACGTTGACGTCCTTGAACGTCACCACGCGGACGTTCTTGACGAACCGGGCCGGTCGGTACATGTCCCAGACCCAGGCGTCGGACATCCGCACCTCGAAGTACATGTCCCCGTCGGAGTTGCGCACCTGCACGTCGACGGCGTTGCAGAGATAGAACCTGCGCTCGGTCTCGACCACGAAGGAGAAGTGGCCGACGATGTCCCGGTACTCCCGGTACAGCTGCAGTTCCATCTCGGTTTCGTACTGCTCGAGATCCTCTGCGCTCATACGCCGAACATAGCGGGAGTTGTGTCGTCGTCGTACGCGCATCCGGGGAGCCGCCAGGAACGGCGGTGCGCGTCGCTGGGGCCGTGCTCCCGCAGGGCTTCGATGTGCTCGGGCGTCGAGTAGCCCTTGTTGACCGCGAAGCCGTACGGCGGGTGGGCCGGGTCGAGGTCCACCATCAGGGCGTCCCGCTCGGTCTTGGCCAGCACCGACGCCGCGGACACGCCCGCGCAGGTCATGTCGCCCTTGATGCGGGTGTGCACCGGGAGCTCGGTGCCGCCCTGCAGGTAGTTGTAGTTGCCGTCCAGCAGGATGGCGTCCACCGCCGGCAGCTGGGCCAACGCGCGCAGCGCCGCCAGCCGCAGGCCGCCGAGGATGCCGACCTCGTCGATCTCCACCGACGTGGCGTGCCCGACGGCGTACTCGCGCACCCACCGCCGGATCGGGGTGACCAGCGCGGTGCGGGCGGCCGGGGTGAGCAGTTTGGAGTCGCGCAGGCCGGGTGGCACCCGGCCGATGACCGGGGTGACGACGACGACCCCGATGCTGACCGGACCGGCCAGGGAGCCGCGACCGACCTCGTCCATCGCCGCCAGCCGGTCGATGCCGCCGCGCAGCAGCGACTTCTCAGTCCGCAGGTCGGGGCGGCGGCCGTTCGGGACGGGCGCCTTGGCGGCCCCGCGACGGGGCACCGGGATCAGCGGCGACGCCACCGCGATCTCCGGGCCGGGGAGGTCGGCGTCCCGGTGAGGTCGGGACGCGGCAGGGCGAGCAGGCCGAGGCCGGCGAGCACCGCACCGCCCTGGATGTCGGGTGAGGAGATGACCGACCAGCGCGACACCGGCATCACGATGAACACCGCGTGCCCGATGACGTTGTCGACCGGGATCGGCCCCTGGCATTCGCCGCCCTGCGATCCGCGGCAGCCGTAGCTCGAGTCCTTGGAGCCGCTGCGGTGGTCACCCATCACCCACAGCATCCCGTCGGGCACGGTCACCGGGCCGAAGCAGCGCTCGGCCTTGACCGCCGACTGGCAGTCGCTGGTACCGGCCAGGAACGGCCAGTCCTCGAAGATGTAGGGCTCGTCCAACGGCCGGCCGTCGACCATCACCCGGCCCTGCTCGTCGCAGCACTGCACCGTCTGACCGCCGGTGGCGATGACCCGCTTGACGAAGTCCTTCTCGTTCGGCGGGGCGATGCCCACCACCGAACCGACCGACTGGAACAACTTCCCGTACCAGGTCGACGGCCCGGGGATGGCCGCCTCCGGCGTCCACGTCACCGGGCCGCTGAACACCACGACCTCGCCGGGCTCCGGCTCGGAGAAGTCGTAGACGACCTTGTTGACCAGCACCCGGTCACCGCCGGACGAGACCCCGTGCAGCGTCTGCTCCATCGACCCGGAGGGGATGTAGTAGACCTTGAACAGGAACGTCTGGATCAGGAACGTCATCACGAAGGCGATGACGAGCAGGATCGGCAGCTCCACCCAGAACGGGCGCTGCTTCTTCCGGGGCGCGGCCTCGGCGGCCCGGTCCCGGCCGGCTTCGACCTCCCGCCACCGCTGGGCGGCGGGCGAGTCGTCGTCGGGCACGGGGGCCGTGCCGGGGCGCGGGTCGGGACCGTCCGTCGACATCCGGGAACCGGGGCTCAGGTGTGGCGCTGAGGGCGGACGTCGTCAGCGGACGTCGCGCTTCTCCTTGATCTTGGCCTTCTTGCCGCGGAGGTCGCGCAGGTAGTAGAGCTTCGCCCGGCGGACGTCGCCGCGGGTGACCAGCTCGACCTTGTCCAGGTTCGGGGAGTGCACCGGGAAGGTGCGCTCGACGCCGACGCCGAAGCTGATCTTGCGGACGGTGAAGGTCTCCCGGATGCCACCACCCTGACGACGGATGACGTGGCCGGCGAAGACCTGCACGCGGGACCGGTTGCCCTCGATGACCTTCACGTGCACCCGGACGGAGTCTCCGGGGCGGAAGGAGGGCAGGTCGGAGCGCAGCGACGCGGCGTCCAAAACATCCAGGGTGTTCATCGAGAAATCCTCACAGTCTCAACAGGCAACCCTTCCAGTCTGCCAGAAGGGCGGTCGTACGGGAAATCAGTCGGGTAGCAGGTCGGGTCGACGCGCCCGGGTCCGGGTCAGGGACTGCTCGCGGCGCCAGGCGTCGATGGCCGCGTGGTTGCCCGACAGCAGGACCGGCGGGACCGCATGACCACGGTAGTTCTCCGGACGGGTGTAGCTCGGCGCCTCGAGCAGTCCGGGCCAGCCGGCGCCGAAGCTGTCCTGGACGGCGCTGGCCGGATTGCCCAGCACACCCGGGATCAGCCGGGCGATCGCCTCGACCATGACCAGCACCGCGGCCTCCCCACCGGCCAGCACGTAGTCGCCGATGGACAGCTCCCGCACGGTCATCCGGCCGGCGGCTTCGTCGGCGACCCGCTGGTCGATGCCCTCGTACCGGCCGCAGGCGAACACCAGGTGGGTCGCGGACGCGAGGTCCTCGGCGACCGCCTGGGTGAACCGCTCCCCCGCCGGCGTCGGCACGACCAGGGTGGTGGCGGGGGTGCAGACCGCGTCCAGCGCGCGGCCCCAGACGTCGGGCTTCATCACCATCCCGGGTCCGCCGCCGTAGGGGGTGTCGTCGACGGTGCGGTGCCGGTCGGTGGTGAAAGCCCGCAGGTCGTGCACGCCGAGCTCGATCAGCCCGGCCCCGATGGCCTTGCCCAGCAACGACTCCCGCAGCGGGGCGAGGTACTCGGCGAAGATCGTGACGACGTCGATCCGCATGGCGGCTACTCGAACAGGCCGTCGGGCGGGTCGATGAGCAGCTCACCGGCGGCCACGTCGACGACCGGTACCACCGCTCGCACGAAGGGGACGAGCAGCTCCCCGGACGCGACCATGCCGGTCCGGACGACGAGCACGTCGTTGGCCGGCAGGTGCAGCAGATCGGTGACGGGACCGATGGTCTCGCCGGGTCCGCCGTCCGGTCCGAGCAGCCGGGCGGTGAGCCCGATCAGCTGGTGGTCGTAGTACTCGTCCTCGTCGGTCAGCTCCGGCAGCGCCTCGGCCTCGACGACGAGCTGGGTGCCGCGGAGCGTCTCGGCGGCGTTGCGGTCGTCGAAGCCGGTGAACCGCACGACGTTGAGCCCGGAGATGACCCGGAACGACGCCACCGTCAACGGGCCGCGGGCGGCCGGGTCCGTACGCAACGAAGCCCCCGGAGCGAAACGCTCACGGGGGTCGTCGGTGCGGATGTCGACGGTGACCTCGCCACGCAGCCCGTGGGGTCGGCCGATCCGGCCGACGGTGAGATCCGTCATGACGTGGTGCGGACGCTCAGCGGTCGGTGTCGACGACGTCGACGCGGATGCCGCGGCCACCGACCGCGGTCATCACCGTGCGCAGCGCGGTGGCGGTGCGGCCGTTGCGGCCGATCACCTTGCCGAGGTCGTCGGGGTGCACGCGGACCTGCAGCGTGCGGCCCTGACGCGAGGTGGCCATCGTGACCTCGACGTCGTCGGAGTGATCGACGATGCCGCGGACGAGATGCTCCAGCGCCTCGGTGAGCACGACTTACTCGGACTCGGCCGGCGCGGCGTCGGCGGCGGGCGCCTTGTCGGCGGCCTTCTTGCGCGGGGTGGTCGCCTCGGTGGTGCCCTCGTTGCCGATGGCGGCGATGGCGGCCTCGTACAGCGCCTTCTTGTCGGCCTTCTCCGGCTGCGCCTTCAGGGTGCCCTCGGTGCCCGGCAGGCCCTTGAACTTCTGCCAGTCGCCGGTCACCTTGAGCAGCGCCTCGACCGATTCGGTCGGCTGCGCGCCGACGGACAGCCAGTACTGGGCCCGCTCGGAGTCGATCTCGATGACGCTGGGATCGTTCTTCGGGTGGTACTTGCCGATGGCCTCGATGGCCCGACCGGAACGGCGGGTGCGGGCGTCGGCGACGACGACACGGTAGAACGGCTCGCGGATCTTCCCGATGCGAGCAAGCTTGATCTTGACGGCCACGAGGGACGTGCTCCTTCGACTACTGGTGTGCGGACTGGCAGCCCCGGCGACAGTTGACCTGCGGCTGCCCGTCGGACTGATTTTGGATCGACAGTCGAGTTTACCCGATCAGGCGCGGTGATCTCGACCGTCGACGATGCGGCCGGCCCGGATCACCGTCGGAGCGGCCGCCAGCGCGTCCGGGTCGCCGGTCACGTCGGCCGGGTGCACGACCAGGTCGGCGGGGCCGCCGAGCTCCGGCGCGGGCAGTCCCAGCCAGTCCCGGGCACCGGCGGTGGTGGCGTGCAGGACGGCGCGCGGCTCCAGCCCGGCGCGGGCCCCGACCCGCAGCAGCTCGGCGACCTCGGCGGCGATCCGGCCGTGGGCGACGTAGCCGCCGGCGTCGGTGCCGGCGTGCACTCCGACGCCCGCGGCCATCGCAGCGGCGATGGTGTCGTCGGCCCGGGCGTGCAGGTCGCGCATGTGCTTCGCGTACGCGGGGTAGCGGTCGGCGGCGTCGGCGAAGTCGGGGAAGTTCGCGACGTTGATCAGCGTCGGCACGAGATGGACACCGCTGGAGGCCATCTCGGCGATGGTCGGCTCGGTGAGCCCGGTGCCGTGCTCCAGGCAGTCGATGCCGGCGGCGAGCAGACCGGGGATGGCGTCCTCGCCGAAGACGTGGGCGGTGACCCGCGCTCCGGCGGCGTGGGCGACGGCGACCGCCTCGGCGAGGACGTCGTCGGGCCACAGCGGGGCCAGATCACCGATCGAGCGGTCGATCCAGTCCCCCACCAGCTTGATCCAGCCGCCGCCGTACGCCGCCTGCCGGGCGACCTCGGCGGGCAGCTCCGCCGGGTCCTCGAGATCCAGGCCCAGCCCGCGGATGTAGCGCTTCGGGCGGGCCAGGTGCCGCCCGGCCCGGATGAGCACCGGCAGGTCGGGCCGGCCGACCAGCGGTGACGTGTCCAGCGGCGACCCGCAGTCGCGGATCGCGGTCACCCCGGCGACCAGGTTGGTGCGGGCCTGGGCGACGGCACCGTCCAGGGTCGCCACCCCGTCCGCGGAGTACCCCACGTGACAGTGGGCGTCGACGAAACCCGGGGTGACCCAGCCGCTCAGGGTGACCTCGGCCGCACCGTGGTCGGCGGGCGGCTCGACGAACACGCCACCGGCGATCCAGTGCTCGACCGGTTCCCCGGTGAGCAGGTCGGTGCCGGTGACGTGTAGCAGGCCCGCGGTCACTTCCCCTTGGGGAACTGCAGCTTGGACGGGTCGAAGTCGAAGCCGGGCGGCAGCTGGCCCGCGCCACCGAGACCGCCGTTGGCCCCGGGCATCCCGCCCGGCATCCCCGGCGGCAGCATGCCGGCGAGCCCGCCGGGGATGCCGCCCTTGATCTTCGGAGGCGTCGGGCCGCGGCCGGACCCCTTCTTCCCCTTCTTCCCCTTGGCCGAGCGCTGCGGCCGGGAGCCCGGCATGCCGAACCGGCCGGCCATCGCGGTCATCATCTTGCGGGCCTCGAAGAACCGCTCGACCAACGAGGACACCTGCGCCACCGTCGATCCCGAGCCACGGGCGATGCGGTTGCGCCGGGAGGCGTTGAGGATCTTCGGGTCCGCGCGCTCCTGCGGGGTCATCGACTGGATGATCGCTGCGGTGCGGTCGATGTCGCGGTCGTCGACGTTGGCGAGCTGCTCCTTCATGCCGGCGGCGCCGGGGAGCATGCCGAGGATGCCGGCGAGCGGGCCCATCTTCTTCAGCGACTGCATCTGCTGCAGGAAGTCCTCGAGGGTGAACGACCCCTCGCCCATCTTCAGCGCCATCGCCTCGGCCTCGTCGGCCTCGAACGCCTGCTCGGCCTGCTCGATGAGGGTCAGCATGTCGCCCATGCCGAGGATCCGCGACGCCATCCGCTCGGGGTGGAAGACGTCGAAGTCGCGCATCTTCTCGCCGGTGGAGGCGAACATGATCGGCGACCCGGTGACGTAGCGCACCGACAGGGCGGCACCACCGCGGGCGTCGCCGTCGAGCTTGGTCAGCACCACACCGGAGAACCCGACGCCGTCGCGGAACGCCTCGGCGGTGGTGACGGCGTCCTGACCGACCATCGCGTCGAGGACGAACAGCGTCTCGTTCGGCTGGACCGCGTCCCGGATGGCGGCGGCCTGGGCCATCATCTCGGTGTCGACGCCGAGCCGGCCGGCGGTGTCGACGATGACGATGTCGTGGTGGCGGGTGGCCGCCTCGGCGACACCGTCGCGGGCGGCCTGCACCGGGTCGCCGACACCGTTGCCGGGGAACGGTGCGTAGACCGGGACGCCGGCCTGCTCGCCGACGACCTGCAGCTGGTTGACCGCGTTGGGGCGCTGCAGGTCACAGGCCACCAGCAGCGGCGTGTGCCCGTTGCTACGCAGCCAGAACGCGAGCTTGCCCGCGAGGGTCGTCTTACCGGCACCCTGCAGGCCGGCGAGCATGATGACCGTCGGTCCGGTCTTGGCGAACTCCAGCCGCCGCGTCTCGCCGCCGAGGATGGCGATGAGCTCCTCGTTGACGATCTTGATGATCTGCTGCGCCGGGTTCAGCGCCTGCGACACCTCCGCCGCCGAGGCGCGCTCCTTGATGGCGGCGATGAACGCCCGCACCACCGGCAGCGCGACGTCGGCCTCGAGCAGGGCGACCCGGATCTCCCGCGCCGTCGCGTCCAGGTCGGCCGGGGTGATGCGGCCCTTGCCGCGCAGCGAGGTGAAGACGCCGGCGAGCCGATCGGAGAGTGTGTCGAACATCAGGCCAGATTATCGGCACTCACACCCAGCGCCCGACCGACCGCGGCGGCCGCGTGCCCGGCGACGGGGGCGGACCGCCGTCCACCCACCCCGCCGCCCACGGAGAAAAACACCACCCACCCCCAAACCCGGGTGTG
>JBQGEH010000923.1:0-4981 GCA_052039515.1 Nakamurella sp.
CACCCCGTCCCGGGTCAGCGCCTGCGCGTCGCAGGCCGACTCCAGCACTCGCTGCCAGGCGGCACCGGCGGCGTACCCGGCGAACGTGGACGGCCCGGGGTCGCCACCGCCGGCCACCACCGCGGCACCCACCGCTGTCGCGCCCGGGTGGTCGGCGCCCACCGCCGGGGTCGCCAGGGCGATGTCCAGGTGCTCCGCGGCGGCCGCGTCGACCAGCGTCGGGTCGTAGCCGTCCAGCGTCGTCACCACCGTCGTCCCCGCCGGGAGCCCGGACGCGAGCGCTGCGGTCAGATCCGCGTCGCCGAGCGCGAACACGACCGGCAGCCCGCCCAGCACGTCGAGGTCACGGCCCTGCGCGGTCTGCACGACCAGCGTCAACCGTTCCCGGGCGGCGTACCAGCGCAGCCCGTCGACGGCGTTGCGGGACGCCTCCGACCCGTCGCTGACCACACCGACCCGGTCTCCCTCGGCCAGCCGGCCGGTCCGCAGCAGCTCGTCGGCGGCGTTGATCGCGACGACGTCGTCGGTCGGGCCGATCACCACCGGGCTCGCCGCCAGCAGGTCGGTGGCGGTGCCCGTCACCGTCAACGCGGGGATCCGGTCGGCGCTCAGCAGGGTGGCCAGCGCCGGCCGATCGGTGGCCGACGACGTCGCCGTCACGAACCCCAGCACCGAGCCGCCCAACGCCCGGTAGGCGGTCGGCAGGTCCGCTGACACCCCGCCCGCGCCGGCGTCGGCGAACAGAACGCTCCGGTTGCAGATGCCGCCCGCGGTGTTGGTCGACTGCCGCCACAACTCCAGTCCCTGCCGGAAGCCCCGGTCGGTGGCCGGGTCGATGAGCGTCCCGAGGGTGATCTGCCGGTCGTCGACCCCCGGCCCGGTGAGCAGCCCCAGTTGGGTGACCGGCACGTCGGTCGGGCTGGTCTGGGTGGAGCCGAGCGCCAGCGACCCGGCCGTGCCGGTGGCGACCTCGCTGGCGCTCACCGTCACCGTCGCGCCGGAACTCGGGTCGGCGTCGTCGGGCGTGGTGCAGGCGGCGAGCAGCGCGGCCGCGCAGATCAGCCCGCCCAGGCGCCGTGCCGCCACCGGCTCAGTGCTCGTGGTCGGCGAAGCCCGGCGCCGTCCGGTCCACCCGCAGGGTGAACTTCTGGTGCTCGGCGAGGCCTTCCACGCCCTCCGCGTCCAGTGGTCCGAAGCGCTCCGCGGTGACCCCGGAGTCGGGCTGGCTGACCAGCATGGCCACCGTGAGCTGCGCGATCTCCACCGTCACGTCGGCCTGGTCGGCGAGCTTGGTCAACGTCGTCGACAGCGAGTCGGCGTCACCGTGGTAGAGGAACTCGTGCAGGACGTCCTCGACGGCCTCCATCTCCGGGCCCATCCGGTCCAGGATGAGCCGGCCGATGGTGTCCTCGGTGAGCGGCAGCAGGTCCAGCGGATCCGGCACCGGCTCGACCAGATCCAGCCGGTCGCCGGTCTGCGCCAGCAGTCCCCACCCGACGAGCCGGTCGGCCAGCTCGTTCAGCGACGACACCCCGACACGCGGCTCCCGGCCGACCAGCTCGGTCCAGTCCGCGCGCTGGGCGCGCATCTCCTCCAGGTACTGGGCGTAGGCCTCCTCGTGGTTGTCGAGGCGGTCCTCCTCGGGCAGGTCCGCCGACAGCACCGGCCACAGCGGGTCGTCGTCCAGCAGCACCAGGCCCTCACCGGCGACCATGTCCTGGGCGACGGCGTCGAAGTCGACCCGGGTCGCCGACGGACCCTCGAACACGCCGGTGATGGCCATCAACCCGGCCGGCAGCACGTCCAGCCAGCCCAGGTACTCCCACTCCGCCAGGGTCTCCTCCCACGGCTCGAGGAACTCCTCGGCGTCGGCCTCCGCGGCGGCCTCGGCCGCCTCCAGGTCCATCCGGTCGGTCATGCGGATTCTCCCTCGGTACCCCCGGGCAGCGCCGGCCCGAGCAGGTCGTCGGCGTCGACGATGTGGTAGGCGTAGCCCTGTTCGGCCAGGAACCGCTGGCGGTGCGCGGCGTACTCGGTGTCGATGGTGTCGCGTGAGACCACCGAGTAGAAGTGCGCCTGCCGCTGGTCGCTCTTGGGTCGCAGGAGCCGGCCCAGCCGCTGCGCCTCCTCCTGCCGGGACCCGAAGGTGCCGCTGACCTGGATGGCGACGGTCGCGTCGGGCAGGTCGATGGAGAAGTTGGCGACCTTGCTGACCACCAGCACCGGGATCTCGCCGGTGCGGAACCCCTGGAAAAGCCGCTCGCGTTCGGCGTTCTTCGTCGAGCCCTGGATGACGGGCGCGTCCAGCGCCTCGCCGAGCTCGTCCAACTGGTCCAGGTAGGCGCCGATGACCAGCGTCGGCTCCTGCGGGTGCCGGTCCAGAATGGCCTTGACCACCGGCAGCTTGGTGCGGGCGGTCGACGCCAGCCGGTACTTCTCCTCGGGCTCGGCGATGGCGTACTGCAGCCGCTCGTTGTCGGTCAGCGTCACCCGGACCTCGGTGCACTCGGCCGGGGCGATCCAGCCCTGGTCCTCGATGTCCTTCCACGGCGCGTCGTAGCGCTTGGGCCCGATGAGGGAGAAGACGTCACCCTCGCGGCCGTCCTCGCGGACCAGCGTCGCGGTCAATCCGAGCCGCCGCCGGGACTGCAGGTCGGCGGTCATCCGGAACACCGGCGCGGGCAGCAGGTGCACCTCGTCGTAGATGATCAGCCCCCAGTCGCGGGAGTCGAACAGGTCCAGGTGCCGGTACTCACCGCCGGACTTGCGGGTCATCACCTGGTAGGTGGCGATGGTGACCGGACGGATCTCCTTGCGCTCCCCGGAGTACTCGCCGACCTCGTCCTCGGTGAGCGAGGTGCGGGCGATCAGCTCCCGCTTCCACTGCCGGCCGGACACGGTGTTGGTGACCAGGATCAGCGTGGTCGCGCCGGCCTTGGCCATCGCGGCCGCGCCGACCAGCGTCTTGCCGGCACCGCAGGGCAGCACCACGACGCCGGACCCGCCGGCCCAGAACCCGTCCACGGCCATCGCCTGGTAGTCCCGCAGCGTCCAGCCGTCCTCGGCCAGGCTGATGTCGTGGGCCTCGCCGTCGACGTAGCCGGCCTCGTCCTCGGCCGGCCAGCCCAGCTTCAGCAGCTGCTGCTTGATGTTGCCGCGCTCGGAGGGATGCACCGCGACGGTGTCCTCGTCGATGCGCTGCCCGATCATCGGGGTGATCTTCTTGTTCCGCAGGATCTCGGCGAGCACCATCCGGTCCCTGGCCACCAGCACCAGGCCCTGGCCGGGGACGCTGCGCAGCACCAGCCGCCCGTAGCGGCCCATCGTGTCGACCACGTCGACCAGCAGTGCCTGCGGCACCGGGAAGCGCGACCAGCGCACCAGCGCGTCCACCACCTGCTCGGCGTCGTGGCCGGCGGCGCGGGCGTTCCACAGCGCCAGCGGGGTGATCCGGTAGGTGTGGATGTGCTCGGGCGAACGCTCCAGCTCGGCGAACGGCGCCAGCTGGGCACGCGCGGCGGGCGCGTCGGGGTGGGCGATCTCCAGCAGGACGGTCTTGTCCGACTGGACGATCAGGGGACCGTCGGTCACGGGTGCTCTTCTCTGCAGACTCCTCGTCACCCGGCGAGGGCAACCCATCCAGTGTGCCTGGCTCGCCGCGCGGCGGTCACCCGCGCCTACACTGGCCGGGCACAGGGTTTCGGCGCCGGGGGTGGGACGGCGTCACCGTCCGACACCCCCGGGAACCCGTGACCACCTTCCTCTCCGCCTACCGGGCGCTGCCCGCCGTGGCCGGCCCGGCGCTGCTGCCGGTCGGCTTCCTGGCGCGGCTGCCGCAGCCGATGCTGCAGCTCGGCATGGTCCTGCTCGTCACCACCAGCACCGGCAGCCTCGGTTACGCCGGGCTCGCCGCCGGTGCGCTCTCCCTCGGCGCCGCGGTCGCCGGTCCGTGGCTGGGACGGCTCGCCGACCGGCACGGGCAGCGGGTGGTCATCGTCGCCGCCAGCGTTCTCAACGCCGCGACCGCGCTCGCCTTCGTCGTCGAGATGGCGGTGGACGCGCCGCGCTGGCTCGCGCTGGTCACCGCGGCCGCCACCGGGGCCAGCACCCCGCAGATCGGGCCGCTGATGCGGTCCCGCTGGGTGCGGATGCTCGGCGACCGCGGGCAGCTGTCCACCGCGATGAGCTGGGAGGGCGCCGCTGACGAGACCGTCTACATCCTCGGGCCGGTGGTGGTCAGCCTGCTCACGCTGATCACACCGCCGCTGCCGATGATCGCCGGCGCGGTGATGGTCGGGGTCTTCGGCGTGTGGGCCGGCCTGCACCCGAGTGCCGCCGCGGCCGGGCCGCACCGCACCGAGACCGTGACCGCCCCGGTGTGGCGGGACCCGGCGGTGGCGTCGCTGCTGGTGGTGTCGTTGGCCATCGGGTCGTTCTTCGGCGGCATGCAGACCGCGGTGACCGCGGTGGCGGCGCTGTCCGGGGCGGCCGCCTCGGCCGGCCTGCTGTACGCCGCGATGGGCGTCGGGTCCACCCTGACCGGCTTCGCCACCCCCGCGCTGCCGGACCGCTTCGGACTCGGTGACCGGCTCGTCGTGTTCACCGGGTGGTTGGCCGCGGCGGTCGTCCCGCTGCTGTTCCTCACCTCGGTGCCGGTCGTCGCGATCCTGCTGGTCGTCGTCGGTTGCGGCGTCGGACCGGCGCTGATCAGCGTCTACTCGCTGGCCGAACGGGCGGTCACCCCGGAGCGCACCGGGGTGACGATGACGCTGATCTCGGCGGGCACCGTCGTCGGCTACTCGATCGGCTCCAGCCTCGGTGGCCGGCTCGCCCAGGACGTCGGCCCCGGCGCGGCCTTCACCGTGTCGCTGACCGCGGCCGGGGTGGCCACCGTTGTCGCCGTCGTCCGGCGGTGGCGGGGGGCGCTGCGGCGCGAGGCGCTGCCCGCCGACTGAGGGCCCAGGTCCATAGCCCCGGCCGC
>JBQGEH010000924.1:0-3351 GCA_052039515.1 Nakamurella sp.
CGACCGCGTCGACCGCGGCGCGGCCCAGCGCCCGGTGGTCGGCGCTGTTCCAGGCACCGGGGAACCAGGTGTCGCCGAAGTGCAGGGTGACCACGAGCTCCGGGCGGTGCCGTCGGATCGCGGCGGCCAGCTCCCGGCGCAACGCCACCCCGTACTCGAGCCGGCCGTCCGGTTGGTCCAGGACCTCGAGCACGGTCACCCCGACGTGGGCGATCGCCCGGCGCTGCTCGTCCTCGCGGACGGCGGCGCTCTCGGCCGGCGGCAACCCGGCGATCCCGGCTTCGCCGCGGGTGGCCAGGACGTAGCGGACGTCCTTCCCGGCCGCCGTCCACACCGCGACCGCCGCCGCCATCCCGTACTCCGGGTCGTCGGGGTGGGCCATCAGCACCAGCGCGCGCTGCCAATCGTCGTCCAGCGGGGTGTCGGTCACTCCGGTCACACTTCGACGGTGCGGCCGTCGTCCAGGTCCAGCCACTGGGTGTCGGCGGGCTTGAGGTTCTGCAGCAGGCCGTAGACCATGCCGGTCGCGGCCAGGATCTTCTCGTGGATCGGGATGGCGATCGTCGGGTCGACGGCGCGGACGAACTCGACGGCCTCTTTGGCGGCCATCCACGGCGCCGCGACCGGCACCGCGAGGATCTCCACCGCCTGGCTCGGGACCTGCAGGGAGTCGCCGGGCAGGTAGAGCCGGCCGTCGATCAGATAGCCGCGGTTGGCGATGGTCGGCAGGTCCCGGTGGATCACCGCGTGGGTCTCCCCGAACACCTGCACCGGGGTGGACAGATCCAGCGTGTCGCCGGCCTCGACCGGGGTCGCGGTCACCCCGGCGTCGGACAGCGTGTCCACCGATCCGGGGTCGGCGAACAGCTGGACGTCGGAGTTGAGCGCGAGCAGGCCGGGCAGCCGGGCCGGGTCGACGTGATCGGGATGCTGGTGGGTGACGAGCACCGCGGTGAGCCCGGTCAGGTTCTCCCAGCCCTGGGAGAACGTGCCCGGGTCGACCAGGATGCGATCCGGGCCGACCTCCACGAGCAGGCAGGAGTGGCCGTACTTCGTGAGCTTCATGGCCCACCCTTCGAGTCGCGTCCGGGGGCCTGCGCCGCCCCCGGGTCAGTTGACGATCAGCCAGGCCGCGACGAAGCCCAGGGAGTTCGTCGCCCAGTGCACCAGCATCGACGCCTTCAGTCCCCGGCCGATGTAGCAGGCCAGCGACAGCAGTATGCCCACGACCGCCGTCGACGCGACCGCCAGGATCGCCACCAGCACCGCCGACCCACCGAACGCCTCGCGCACGGCGGAGTTGCCGGTGGTCAGGGCGGCCGACGGCAGCACGTGCCACAGCCCGAACAGCGTCGAGGACGCCAGGATCGGCTTCCACCGCCACACCTGGGCGGGGTTGCCGCCGAACAGCGTGGGCAGCACCCCGCGGAACGCGAGCTCCTCCAGCAGCACCGTCCCGAACGGGATCCGCACCAGGACCTGGAAGAGCATCCCGACCAGCGAGGTCTGCTGCACCCGGGAGTCGAGGAAGATGTCCCGGGTCGCCGGCAGTACCAGGCCGAGGGCGAACACGAACCCGGTGCAGGCGACGAGCAGCAGCCCCACCCCGACCGGCCGGTGCCAGCGGCGGAAGGCGAGCCCCACCCCGGTGAAGTCGAAGCCGGCGCGGCGGGCGATGACGATGAGCGTGCCCGCCATCAGCAGGTTCCAGGGCAGGTACGCCCACTGCGGCAGCACCCGGTTGGCCATCACGTTGGACACCACGAGCAGCCCCACCGCGAGCCACGCGCCGCGGCGGCGGGACAGCGCCGCCGTGCGGCTCTCGCCGGTGTCCTCGATCAGCGTGCCCACGCGGCGGCTCCCGGAGGTCGAGCCCGCGGGGCGGGCGGATCGGACGGGCACCGGCGGGGCCGGTGTCCGCACTCTACGTGCGGCTCCCGCGGCGCCGCCGGGTCCGCCGACACCGCGACGGGGCCGCGGACGCCGGAGAATAAGCTGGTCACGCCACGGATCCCGGCCGAAGAGGATGGGATCTCCCTGGGAACGCGAGCCGGAGGTGCCGCATGGCCGAGACCCCCGGCCCCGCCCGGCCGACGCGCTCCGTCCGGTCCGGACGCGACCCGTACGCGGACTTCCTGCGGTCGTTCTCGCTGCTCGTGGTCATCGTCTGGCACTGGTGCTTCACGATCCTGATCTGGGACGACAGCGGCCCGAACGCGACCAGCCCGCTGGGCTTCACGTCGGGTCTGTGGATCTTCACCTGGCTGCTGCAGGTGCTGCCGGTGTTCTTCTACATCGGTGCGTATGTGCACTTGAAGGCGTGGGAGCGCAGCGAGGCGCGCGGCGAGCGGGTCTGGCACTTCGCCCTGCGGCAGGCCCGGTCGCTGGCCGTTCCGGCGGCGGCGCTGCTGCTCACCTGGGTGGTGCTGGGCATCGTCATCGGCAACGTCTTCGACCTGGAGTGGATGAGCCGCGGGGTGATGCTCGTCATCAGCCCGCTGTGGTTCGTCGCCGCCTATCTCGCGCTGATCTGCCTGCTGCCGATCACCGTGTGGCTGCACCGCCGCTTCGACGCGTTGGTGCTGGTCTTCCTGGGCGGGTTCGCGGTCGTCGTCGACATCCTGCGCTTCCGTTACCACGTTCCCGGTGTCGAGTGGGCGAACATGCTGTTCGTCTGGGGGTTCGCCTTCCAGCTCGGCTACTTCCACAGCCGCATCACCGGGCTGGACAACGCCCCCCGCTTCCGCGACGGCCGCATCGAGTGGGACTTCCAGTCGCAGCAGAGCCGGCAGCGGGCCCGGATGTTCACCTTCACCGGTCTGTTCGCGCTGGTCGGGCTGGTCTTCTCCGGCCTGTACCCGGGGTCGATGGTCGGCGTGCCGGGACAGGGCTCCAACATGGCGCCCCCGACGGTCTGCATCATCGCGCTGACCGCGTTCCAGATCGGGGTGGCGGAGCTGCTGCGACCCGCGGTGCTGCGGCGGCTCGGCCGGGGCGGCCTGTTCGCCCGGTTCACCGGTGTGCTGACCCGGTTCGCGTTGCCGTTGTTCCTGTTCCACACGACCGGGATGGCGCTGTCCCGCGGGGTGGAGTGGGCCATCTTCGGCACCGAGTCCGAGGCGACCGTGCCCGACCTGAGCTGGTGGCTGCTGCGTCCGGTGTCGATCGTCGGGCCGCTCTTGGCCACCCTGCCGGTCATCTACTTCTTCGGCCGCCGCTACCAGAGCACGCCCGTTCCGGTCACCGCGCGGCGGCCGGTGCACGACGACGAGGTGGGCGACGGCGGCGACGCGCTGCTACCGCCGCCCCGGCGTACCGGTCGCTGAGCTCAGCCCGCCGTGTCCCACCCGG
>JBQGEH010000925.1:0-3270 GCA_052039515.1 Nakamurella sp.
CGGCCTGGGGGTACGTCGACCAACCGCCGCGGCTGCCGCTGATCGTCCGCGCGCTCAGCGGCGTCGGCGATCAGCCGTGGATGATCCGGCTGCCGGCCACCGCGGCCGCCGCCGCGACCGTGCTGGTGCTGGCCGCGATCACCCGGGAGCTCGGCGGCGGGCGTGCCGCCCAGAACCTGGCCGCCTGGGGCGCGGCGTCCACGTCGATCGTGCTGGTCTTCGGGCACGTCATGCTCACGGCGTCGCTGGACCTGCTGATCTGGCCGCTCGTCTGCCTGTGCGTGGTGCGCGCCGTGGTCCGTGACCAGCCGCGCTGGTGGCTGCTGGCCGGACTGGTCACCGGGCTCAGCATGTACAACAAGCTGCTCGTCGCGATGCTGCTCGCCGGCATCGCGCTCGGGCTGCTCCTCGCCGGGCCGAGAAGGGTGCTCGCGACCCGGTGGCCGGTGCTCGGCATCGTCCTCGCGCTGTCCGTCGGTGCGCCGAACCTGATCTACCAGGCCACCCACGACTGGCCGCAGCTGCAGATGGGGGCGGCGCTGGCGGCCGGGAACTCCGGGCGGGTGCGCTCGAACATGCCGGTGTTCCTGCCGTTGCTGCTCGGCCCGCCGCTGCTGCCGGTGCTCGTCGCCGGGTTGGTCGCGCCGTACCGGTCGGCTGCGCTGCGGGTGGCCCGCTGGCTGCCGGTGGCGCTGGTCGTGGTGCTGGTCGCCACCTGGGTCGGCGGCACCCAGTTCTACTATCCGGCGCCGCTGATGCTGGTGGTGTTCGCGGTCGGCTGCGTGCCGGTCGGCCGCTGGCTCGCCGACCGTCGCGGGTGGCGGATCGGCGCGGTCGTCGCGGTGGCGGTCAACGGGGCGGTGGCCGCGGTGATCGCGCTGCCCGTCATCCCGGAGCGGTTCGTCGGCGACACCCCGCTACCCGGGATGAACGCCGTCACCGGCGACTCCATCGGCTGGCCGACCTACGTCGACCAGATCGCCGGTGTGTGGTGGGGGCTCAGCGACGCCGACCGCGCCGCCGGGGTGATCCTCACCGCCAACTACGGCGAAGCCGGCGCCGTCGACCGCTTCGGTCCGGAGCGGGGACTGCCCGCCGCGTACAGCGGGCACAACGCCCTCGCCGACCTCGCGCCGCCGCCGGACACCGCCACCGTGGCGGTCGTGGTCGGACGGGAGCAGACCGCCCGGACCGTCTTCGCGACCTGCGCCCCGGTCACCGAACTCGACAACGGCGTCGGCGTGGACAACGAGGAGCAGCAGCAGCCGGTCCTGGTGTGCCGGGATCCGGTCGGCGGCTGGGCGGTCGCCTGGCCTGCGCTGCGCCAGCAGAGCTGACCCCGGGCACGTCCCCCGGGAGGGTGCCCGAATCCACATTCCGAGGCGTTCTGGCCGGTCACGGACCTGAAGATCTACCCACTCCGGCCTGTCGGATAACGATTCCGCAAAGGCCGCCGAGGTAGAGTCGGCTCCCGTGATCCACATGTCCCAGATCTCCAAGACGTACAAGACCTCGACGCGTCCGGCGTTGGACGACGTCTCGGTCGACGTGGAGAAGGGCGAATTCGTCTTCCTCATCGGCCCGTCCGGCTCCGGCAAGTCGACCTTCCTGCGGCTGTTGCTGCGCGAGGAGCAGCCCACCAAGGGCGAGATCCGGGTGGCCGGCAGCGACCTGCAGAAGCTGCGCCGCTCGAAGATCCCGGCGCACCGCCGCAGCCTCGGCTGCGTCTTCCAGGACTTCCGGCTGCTGTCCAACAAGACCGTCGAGGGCAACATCGGCTTCGCGCTCGAGGTCATCGGCAAGTCCCGCCCGCACATCCGCAAGGTGGTGCCCGAGGTGCTCGAGCTGGTCGGGCTCGAGGGCAAGGCCAAGCGGTTCCCGCACGAGCTGTCCGGCGGTGAGCAGCAGCGGGTCGCCGTCGCCCGGGCGTTCGTCAACCGGCCGTTGCTGCTGCTCGCCGACGAGCCCACCGGCAACCTCGACCCCGACACCAGCGGCGACATCATGCTGCTGCTGGAGCGCATCAACCGCACCGGCACCACGGTGCTGATGGCCACCCACGACAACCACATCGTCGACGCCATGCGCCGGCGGGTCATCGAACTGCAGTCCGGCAAGGTCGTCCGGGACGAGTCCCGTGGCGTGTACGGCGTGGGGCGCTGACACCCCTGCAACCCACCGCGCGTCGCCACCGGCGCGCCCCAGGCACCACGTCGTAGCAAGCACGAGAGGGAACCCATGCGAGCCGGAATCATGTTCAGCGAGGTCGTGGCTGGGCTCAGACGCAACGTCACCATGACGATCGCGATGATCCTGACCACCGCCATCTCGCTCGGGATGCTCGGCGGCGGCCTGATCATCGCCCGGATGACCGACCAGATGAAGCAGATCTTCGGCAACCGGGTCGAGGTCACCGTCTACCTGACCACCGCCCAGTCGCAGACCGACCCGAACTGCACGCAGGACCTGTGCCAGGCGCTGCTCAAGGACATCACCGAGAACCCCGAGGTCTCCAGCGTCCGCTACGAGTCGCAGGAGCAGGCGCTGCAGCGCTACAACGAGATGTTCGCCGCGCAGCCGGAGCTGCTGGACATCGTGTCGTCGGACGCGCTGCCCGCGTCGTTCCATGTCGCGCTGAACAACCCGGAGAACTACCGGACGATCATCTCCGACTACTCCGGACGGCAGGGCGTCGACTCGGTCTCCGACCAGAGCGCCTTCCTCGACCGGCTGTTCTCGCTGCTCAACGGCCTGCGCAACGCCACCCTGGCGATCTCCATCGTGCAGGCGATCGCCGCGTTCCTGCTGATCTCCAACATGGTCCAGATCGCCGCGTACACGCGGCGCACCGAGACCGAGATCATGCGGCTGGTCGGTGCGTCCCGCTGGCGGACCCAGCTGCCGTTCATCATCGAGGCCGTGGTCGCCGGCATCATCGGCGCGGTGCTCGCGGTCGCCGGACTCGTCGCGGCCAAGGTCTGGTTCGTCGACAGCGCCCTGCAGGCGCCCATCCAGGCCGGCATCATCCCGGCCATCGACCAGGCCGCGTTCTTCTACGTGGCCCCGATCCTCGGCGTCGTCGGCGCCGGGCTCGCCGCGATCTCGGCGTACGTGACGCTGCGGCTCTACGTCCGTACCTGAGTGCGCCTGCTGCTGATCTCCGACACCCACGTCCCAGCGCGGGCGAAGGACCTGCCGCCGGACGTGTGGGCGGCCGTCGACGCCGCCGACGTGGTCGTGCACGCCGGTGACTGGGTGGACGTCGGACTG
>JBQGEH010000926.1:0-7237 GCA_052039515.1 Nakamurella sp.
ATCGACGACCTGGTGCGGTGCACCGGACTGCACCGGGGCAGCCTCTACCAGGCGTTCGGCAGCAAACGCGGACTCTTCCTCGCCGCCCTGCGCCAGCTCGGTGACCCCGCCGCAGCACCGGCCCTGGACCTGCTGCTGGTCGCGCTGGTCGAGCTCGCCCCCCGCGACCACGAGGTACGCACGCTCGTCGCCGACGCCCTGCACCCGCTCACCGACCCTGCGGCGGTCCTGGGGAACCGCCTGCTCACCCGCGCCCAGCTGACAGGAGCACCCACATGAACACCGTGACGATCGCCGACGGCATTCTGCAGGTCGAGCCGCGCGGACTGGACAAGCTGTGGTCGTTCACCCGACGGCTCCGGATCCCGCTGGCGCACGTCCGCGGCGCCACCTTCGACCCGGGTGCCGACGCCGAACCGAAGGGCCTGCGCCGGCCCGGGCTGGCCATCCCCGGCAAGTGGGCGGGCACGTTCTCCCGGGACGGTGACCTGTCGTTCTGGAACGTCGGCCGGCCGGGCCGCACGGTGGTCATCGAGCTCACCGGCGAGCGGTACCGCCGGCTGTTCCTGTCCGTGGACGAGCCCCGGGAACTGGTCGACGCGGTGAACGCCGCCGCCCACGGCTGACCCGGTTTCCCCCTCCGCGCATCGGGACAGAATCCACTCCAGACCCCCGAGCCCAGGAGCGCACCGTGCCGAGCATCCTCATCTCCGGCGCCAGCGTCGCCGGTCCCGCCCTGGCCTTCTGGCTCGACCGGTACGGCTGGGACACCACCGTCGTCGAACGCGCCGAACGGCTGCGGCCAGAGGGCCAGAACATCGACATCCGCGGCGCGGCCAGGGAGGTCGTGCGCCGGATGGGCCTGGAGGACGAGATGCGCGCCGCCACCACGGGCGAGCGGGGCACGCAGTTCCTCTCCGACGACGGGGTGGTCGCCGCGTTCGAGGCCAGCACCGACGACTCCACCGGCCCGACCGCGGAGGTGGAGATCCTCCGGGGCGAGCTGACCCGCATCCTCGCCGAGCACACCTCCGGTACCGAGTACCTGTTCGGGGACACCATCGCCGGGCTGGACGATCGCGGCGACGGTGTGCACGTCATCTTCGCCTCCGGTGACGAGCGCACCTTCGACGTGGTCGTGCTCGCCGAGGGTCTGCGGTCGCACACCCGCCGGACGGTGTTCGGCGACGAGCCGACGATCAAGCCGCTGGGCATGTACATGGCCTATCTGACCGTCCCGAAGACGCCGTCCGACATCCCGTGGTGGCGCTGGTACAACGCGCCGGGTGGTCGCTCGATCACGCTCCGCCCGGACAACCTCGGCACCGCCCGCGCGACGCTGCAGTTCATCTCGGAGCCGACCGGCCTCGAGGACCGCGACACCGATGAGCAGAAGCGGACCTTCCGGGAGGTGTTCGCCGACGTCGGCTGGGAGGCACCCCGCATCCTGGCCGCCCTGGACGAGGCGCCGGTGTACCTGGAGTTCGTCTCCCAGGTGCACGCCCCGCGGTGGTCGGCCGGTCGCATCGGGATGGTCGGGGACGCGGCCTACGGGCCGTCCCCGGTGAGCGGCATGGGCACGTCACTGGCCCTGGTGGGCGCCTACGTACTGGCCGGAGAACTGGCCGCGCACGCCGATCCGACCGACGCCTTCGCCGCCTACGAGAAGATCATGCGGCCCTACGTGGACCAGGCCCAGAAGCTGCCGCCGGGCACCCCCAAGCTCGCCAACCCGCAGACCCGGTTGGGCATCGCCGTCTTCCACACCGTGCTGCGGGTGGCCGCCAGCCGGGCGGCGAAAGCCGTGGGCAAGCTCGGCACCCGGCTGTTCTCGCCACCGGCCGACGCGATCGAGCTGCCGACCTACGTGGTGGTGGCGAAGAGCTGAAAGGATCCTCGGCTAATCCTCGTCAGAGCCCGCCTGCGCCCGGTTCCCCAACGCCTGCAGCTCGTCCCACACCGCCCGCGCCCGGTCGACGCACAGCACCACCAGGTCTCCCGGGTTCGCTCGCGCGATACCGGCGCGGGTGGCGTCGATCTCGTCCAGCACGACCTCGATCTCCTTGACCCGCAACGACTCCGCCCGCGCCTTCTGCGCGCCCTCGGCGATCAGCGCCGCCGTCTCCCCCCGCTGGCGGCCGCGGGTGCGCTCGTCCTCCCGCACGATGATCCGGTCGAAGTGCCGGCCGGCCTCGTACCCGAGGTCGCGCATGTCCTGGTCGCGGCGGTCGCCGGCGGTGGCGACCACGCCGATCTTCTGCGGCCGCTCCCACGCCTGCAGATCACCGAAGAACTTGTCGACGAACCCGCCGAGCGCCTCCATGGCCGGCACGTTGTGGCAGTAGTCGACGATGACCTGCACACCCTGCACCTCGGTGAGGTTCATCCGCCCCGGCGCCTGGTAGTAGGACGGGGTGAAACTGCGCAACCCGGAACGGATGTCGTGCAGGTGCGCGCCGGAGCAGTACGCCGCCGCGGCCGCGGCCATCGCGTTCTGCACGTTGAACATCGCGCGCCCGCCGAACGTCGCCGGCAGCAGGTGGGTGTAGGCCAGCGGCATCCGCCGGCGCCCGTGCACCAGCAGGATCTGGTCGCCCAGCTCGCCCTTCTCCAGGATGACCGCCTTGCCGCCGCGGCGGCAGTGGTCGTCGATCATCCGGTTGTCCGGCTTGATCGAGAACCAGACGATCTCCCCCGAGCACGCCCTGCGCATCGCGGCGACCAGTGGATCGTCGGCGTTGAGCACCGCCGCGCCGTTCTTCGGCACCGCCTCGACGATGACCTGCTTGACCCGGGCCAGGTCCTCCACGGTGTCGATGCCGCGCAGCCCCAGGTGGTCGGGGGCGACGTTGAGCACCACGGCGACGTCGTTGCGGCCGTAGCCCAGACCCTCCCGGAGGATGCCGCCGCGCGCGACCTCCAGCACCGCGAAGTCCACCCGCGGGTTCTGCAGCACCATCCGGGCGCTGCGCGGGCCGGACGCGTCGGACCGGATGACCAGCCGTTCGTCGATGATGACGCCGTCGGTCGACGTCATGCCGACCTTCTTGCCGATGCCCTTGAAGATGTGGCCGATCATCCGGCTGGTGGTGGTCTTGCCGTTGGTGCCGGTGACCGCGACGATCGGGATCCGCGACGGGGCTCCGGGCGGGAACATCAGGTCCACCACGGGTTTCGCCACGTACTGCGGCTCGCCGATGGTCGGGTGGGTGTGCATCCGGAACCCGGGGGCGGCGTTGACCTCGCAGATGCCGCCACCGGTCTCGCGGACCGGCTGGGTGATGTCGGGGCAGATGAAGTCGATGCCGGCGATGTCGAGACCGACGACGCGGGCGGCCTCCTCGGCGATGTCGACGTTGTCCGGGTGCGCCTCGAAGGTCCGGTCGATGGAGATGCCGCCGGTGCTCATGTTCGCGGTCAGCGCGAGCAGCACCTGCCGCCCGGCCTCCGGGACGTCGTCCATCGAGAAGCCCTGCGAGGCGACCAGTTCCACCGCCGCGTCGTTGACCTCGATGCGGGTCAGCACCTTCTCGTGGCCGACCCCGCGCCGCGGGTCGGCGTTGGTGAGCTCGACGAGCTCGGTCACCGTGCGCTTGCCGTCGCCGATGACGTGCGCCGGCACCCGCTCGGCGATGGCGACCATGTTCCCGCCGACCACCAGCACCCGGTAGTCCTTGCCGGTGATGAACGACTCGACCAGCACCGGGCCCCGTCGGGACTGGTCGGCGGCGACCTCGAACGCCGCCCGGACCTCCTCGTCGGTGGTCAGGGTGCTGGCGACGCCGCGACCGTGGTTGCCATCCAAAGGCTTCACGACCACCGGGTCGCCGATGCGGCGGGCGACCTGCACGGCGCCGTCGGCGGTGCGGACCACGTCCGAGGACGGCACCGGCAGCCCGGCTGCCGCGAGCAGCCGGTTGGTGAGCTCCTTGTCCGACGCGATGTCCACCGCCAGCGAGCTGGTGATCGACGTCATGGTGGCCCGGATACGGTGCTGGTGCACACCCTGGCCGAGTTGCACCAGGGACGCGGAGTTCAGCCGCTGCCACGGGATGTCGCGGGTGATCGCCTCGTCCAGGATGGCCTGCGTCGACGGGCCGAACGCCACCCGCTGGCTCATCCGCAGGAACGCCTCGTGCTCGGCGGTGAAGTCCAGCTCGTGCTCGGGGTTGGCCAGGTGGTTGACCAGCCGGACGGCCAGCCGTCCCGCGGCCTGCCCGACGTTCTCGTCCATGTAGCCGAAGATGACGTTGTAGACGCCGCGCTCACGGGCCGAGCGGGTCTTGCCGCGGGTCATCACATGACCGGCGGTGCGCTGCAGCTCCAGCGCCACGTGCTCGGTGACGTGGCCGAGCCAGGTGCCCTCGTCCAGCCGCTCGATGAAGCCGCCGTCGTGGCCGCGGCTGCACTGGTGGTCCTGCAGCCCGGGCAGCAGCGCGACGAGCTGCTCGGTGAACCCGGGCAGCAGGTTGGTCGGCTCGTCCTCGAACGCCTGCAGATCCACGGTGAGGTGGATGGACTGCTCGTAGGAGTAGTAGTTGGGCCCGCGGTAGACGCGGACCTCCCTGATCGCGATCTCCCGGGGCAGCTCGGACACGTCGGCACGACCTTTCTGGACGGGACACGCGAGGGCCGGACCGGTGCCCGCCACGGGGTTCCGGCGACCGTGCCGCTGACCCTAACCTGCCGCCCGCGGCGGGTCGGACCGACCTCGGCTCAGCGGCGGCGCAGCTGCTCGGTGGTGACGTGGGCGCCCTCGGCGGCGATCCGGCGGCTCCGCGGCCGGGTCCCCGGCGGGACGTCGTCCAGGGTGGTCACCGCGGGCCGCAGCGGGTCGTCGACCGGCAGCCCGGGGGCGTTGATCAGCCGCCGGGTGTGCAGGTCGAAGGTGGCCCCGCGCGGCAGCGAGTGCAGCTTCAACCCGGAGATCATCAGCGGCTGGGTGCCAGTCGCGGTGTAGGCGGTGGTGATCAGGTCGGCGCCGTCGACGATGGTGAGCACCCCGCGGCCCTTGACCTCCAGCACCCCGTCCGGGCGGAACACCGCGGCGGTGTCCTCGTCGATGCCGACGCCCAGCTGGCCCGGGTTGGCCGCGACGAGCGCGAGCAACCGCCCGAAGCGGTTCCGCTGGGTGAAGTGCTGGTCGACGATGACGTCGTCGAGCAGGCCCAGCCCCTCGGAGACGTGCGAGATGCGGAACTTCGGGGTGGTGCCGCCGGGACCGAACGACACCATCAGCCGGCTGCAGATGCTGGCACCGGCCGACGTCCCGGCGATCAGCGCACCGCGCTCGTGGGCGGCGACGATCGCGTCGCCCAGCGGGGTGCCGACCAGCAGCGTGGCCAGCTTGACCTGGTTGCCGCCGGTCATGAAGACCGCGGTGCACTGGTCGACCGCCGCGACCAGCGCCGGGTCGGCGGCCTCCCGGCGGCTCTCCGGACGGATCCCCACCACCTCGGTCACCCCGAGTCCGGCGAACAGCTGCAGGTAGGCGTGGGTGATCTCGTCACCCAGCGACGACGCCGTGGAGATGACGACCAGCCGGGTCGCCGGTCCGCCGGCCAGCCGCACGACCTCGCGCAGCACCGTCATGCGGCCGACCTTGTCCTCGGCGCCGCCGAGCGGCATGACCACGCCGCGGCGTGGATCACCCCCCGGGCGTGCTGTGTCCATACGAGAAACCTACTGGCCCGGCGGGCACCGGACGGCGCGCTACCCCGGGCCGGGATCACCGGGATCGTCACACCGACGACTATCGTGAAGGTTTCGCCGAGCCGGTGGAGCATGGTGCGCCGGCCCCGAGAAAGGACTGCCCGACCGAGATGGCCGACGACACACGAGGACGTGCGGTCCACATCCTGGCGCTGGTCCGGGCGGCGGTGCCGCCCATCCACCGGGGTGGTCTGCCCATCGTCGGCGGCGCCCTGGCGGGCACACTGGCCGGCCGCAAGCTGCTCCGGGCCGTGGGGCTCACGCGGGTCGGCGGCGTCTGGACCCGCATCGGACTGCTGGCCACGACGGCCTGCACGCTGTTCTTCCGGGCGCCGGTCCGGGTCACCCCGACCGGCCCGGGTCTGGTCGTCGCCCCCGCCGACGGCGTGGTCTCGCTCATCGAGACCGCCGCGCCCCCGGCCGAGCTGGGGCTGGGGAGCGAGCCGCGGCTGCGCGTGTCGATCTTCCTCACCGTGCTGGACGTGCACGTGCAGCGCATCCCGATGAACGGGGTGGTGACCCAGGTCGCCTACCGTCCGGGCAAGTTCCTGTCCGCGGACCTGGACAAGGCGTCGGAGGACAACGAGCGCAATTCGCTGCTCATCGAGGACGCCGCGCTGGGCACCCAGATCGTGGTCACCCAGATCGCCGGGCTGATCGCCCGCCGCATCGTCTGCGACGTCACCGCCGGGACGGTCGCCCGGGCCGGCGACACCTACGGGCTGATCCGCTTCGGCTCCCGACTGGACACCTACCTGCCGGTCGGCACGACCCTGGACGTCACCGTCGGTCAGCGCACCATCGGTGGCGAGACGGTGCTGGCCCGACTCGTCGCCCCGGCCTGATGCCCGCGGTCCCGGGCGTCCGCTTCCTGCCCAACGCGATCACCGCGCTGGCCCTGGCCACCGGCCTGACCAGCGTCGTCTTCGCCACCCAGGGCCAGTTCATGACCGCGATGGTGATGATCGGGGTCGCCGCGGTGCTGGACGCGCTCGACGGTCCCGCGGCCCGGCTGCTCAACTCCAGCAGCCGCGTCGGCGCGGAGCTCGACTCGCTGTCGGACCTCTCCAACTTCGGCATCTGCCCGGCGATCCTGCTCTACATCTGGCAGAACGAGACCGACCGCATCTCCCCGAACGAGCTGTGGTTCGTCTGGGGCGGGTCGCTGGTCTACGCGGTGTGCACGGCGCTGCGACTGGCCCGCTTCAACTCGCTGCTGGACGACCACGAACCCAAGCCGTTCGAGAAGCAGTTCTTCACCGGCATCCCGTCGCCGCCCGGGGCGCTGCTGGCCATCGTGCCGATCCTGATCTACGTGCAGTTCGACGGATTTCTGCTGCCGCACTGGTTGGTGGCGATCTGGTCGTTCGGGGTCGGCCTGCTGATGGTGTCCCGGTTCCCGACCATCGCGCTGAAGTCGGTCCGGGTGCCGCCGAAGGCGTTCGTGCCGCTCATCGTGGTGCTGGTGTTCGCACTGGTCACCTTCGTGTTCCTGCCGCGCGTGGTTGCGCTGATCGGGCTGGCC
>JBQGEH010000927.1:0-1522 GCA_052039515.1 Nakamurella sp.
GCCGGCGGCCCGCAGCAGCGAGCCGCCGATCAGGCCGAGACCCAGCACGCACACCGGCGGTAGGGCCGCGTCCGGCGCGGGACTCGTCATGGTGCCTCCAGGGGTCGACCCGTCACCCTGGCGGCGCATCGACCAGGGGTACCTCCGCACAGATCCTGTCGTGACGATGGCCGAAAGACCAGCGTCCGCCCCGGTCATACCCCGGATCGGGCACGGTCGGGTGCGGCCCCCGGCCGCGTTGGCCCGGATGCACCCGCCCGCGTACCGTTCCCCGCGTGAGCACCGACGGTTTCGCTGTGGCGGTAGTCCGCGCCGAAGGCAAGTGGCGCTGCTCGCTGCTCGCACCTGAGTTGCTCGACGACCTGGACGGCATCATCAGCGGGCTGCGCCGCGTCGCCACCGAGGGAGCCGTGTTCGGGCTGGTGTGCGTGGAGGACGAGTTCTTCGTCGTCATCCGGCCGGTGCCGGGCGGGGTGGCGCTGCTGCTGTCCGACGCCACCGCCGCGCTGGACTTCGATCTCGCCGCCGACGTGCTCGACCTGCTGCACGTCGAGACCCCGGACGAGGACGAGGTCGACGACGAGGCCTGGCCGGAGGGCGACCTCGCGCTGCTGGCCGATCTCGGGGTCCCCGAGCAGGAGATGCAGCTGATCGTCGACGACGACGAGATGTACCCGGACGAGTCGCTGCTGGTCATCGCGCGCCGGGCCGGTTTCGAGGACGAGCTGCAGCGCGTCCTGGACAAGCTCTGACCCGCGCTGATGCCGGGCGGCGCTACGAGCCGCTGATCCGTGCGGCGCTCGCCGAGGCGACCGGGTCGCTGGACTCCGGTGACGTCCCGATCGGGGCGGTGGTCTTCGACGCCGCCGGCACGGTCGTCGGACGTGGGCACAACCGCCGCGAGGCGGCCGGCGATCCCACCGCACACGCCGAGATCGAAGCGCTGCGGGCGGCCGCGGCGACGCTGGGGGAGTGGCGGCTGACCGGCTGCACGCTGGCCGTCACTGTCGAACCCTGCACGATGTGCGCCGGTGCGATCGGGCTGGCCCGGGTGGAGCGCGTGGTGTTCGGCTGCTGGGAACCCAAGACCGGGGCCGCCGGGTCGCTGTGGGACGTGCTGCGCGACCGCCGGCTGACGCACCGCGTCGAGGTCGTGGGCGGGGTACTGGCCGACGACTGCGCGGCGCTGCTGCGGGACTTCTTCCGCACCCACCGCGGGGTCGAGCCCGGCTGAGAGTGGTCTCGACGGCCTCCGCACTCCGGTAGTGTGCTTCGCGGTGGCGTGTCCGAGCGGCCTAAGGAGCACGCCTCGAAAGCGTGTGAGCGTGAGAGCGTTCCATGGGTTCAAATCCCATCGCCACCGCCGTGGACGGCCCCCGTCCTGCCCAGGTCGGGGGCCGTGCGGCATCTCCGGGGATCACTCCCCGTCGTCGGGCGCGGGGTCGGCCAGCACCAGCGCGACGGTCAGGGCGGCCACCGTCGCCGGGTCGCCCCAGGCCGGACCGAACAGTTCCTTCAGTTG
>JBQGEH010000928.1:0-1888 GCA_052039515.1 Nakamurella sp.
TCCAGGCCGTCCGGATGCCGGTTGAGCTGGTGCCGGCCGTGGTAGCGGGGCGCCGTGGGGACCGGGTTCTTCGGGTAGTCCTCGGTGACCACCGGCTTGAACATGGTGGCGAAGGTGACGCCGAACCCCTTGACGGGATCGAAGACCGACATCAGGGCCTCCCTTCCTGGGGGTCGGTGACGGCAGCGGCCGGAACAACGGGCCGGCGGGCCGGGGCGGGGATCGTCAGGTCCAGCGGCGGGATCGGGTAGCTGGGGGCGGCCGGCCGGACCACGGTGGGCCGGGCCGGGTCGGGGCCGGCGGTGAGTGCGCCGTCGTCCCAGTCGTCGTCGAGTGCGGCGGAGCCGTCAGCTCCGTCGTCGTCGGTGTCGGGGGTCTTCTTCGCCGGCCAGAAGAACGCGATGAGCAGCAGCACCAGCACCGGACCGGCCATCCACAGCACGACCTGGCTGGTGCTCAGGTTCAGGGTCGGGTCGTTGTTGAGCACCCGCGCCGTGCCGACCAGCACGATCCACGCCATCGAGACCGGGACCAGCACCTTCCAGCCCAGCGCCATGAACTTGTCGTAGCGGATCCGGGGCAGCGACCCACGGATCCAGACGAAGAAGAACATCACCAGGACGACCTTGATCAGGAACCACACGAAGGTGATCCAGCCGCTGTTGGCGCCGTCCCAGAGCGACAGCGGCCACGGCGCCCGCCAGCCGCCGAGGAACAGGGTGGTCGCGATGGCCGAGACGTTGATGACGTTGATGTACTCGCCGAGGAAGAACAGCCCGAAGCGCATGCCGGTGTACTCGGTGTTGAACCCGCCGACCAGTTCGCCCTCGGCCTCGGCCATGTCGAACGGCGCCCGGTTGGTCTCACCGACCATGGCGATGGCGTAGACGACGAACGACACCGGCAGCAGCCAGAAGTACCAGCCGTGCTCCTGCTGCGCGACGATGCCCGACGTCGACAACGTCCCGGAGTAGAGGAACACCGCGACGAAGCACAGCCCCATGGCGATCTCGTAGGAGATCAGCTGGGCCGCCGAGCGCAGTCCGCCGAGCAGTGGATAGGTGGAGCCGGACGCCCAGCCGCCGAGGGCGATGCCGTACACGCCGATCGCGGCGAACGCGAGCACGGCGAGCGCGCCGGCCGGGAGATCGGTGAGCTGCAGCGCGGTCTCGTGCCCGAACATGCTGACCGGTCCGCCCATCGGGATGACCGCGAAGGTGAGGAACGCCGGGATGGAGATCATCAGCGGCGCCAGCACGAACACCACCCGGTCGGCGCCGGACGGGATCATGCCCTCCTTGAAGATGAGCTTCACCGCGTCGGCGACGGGCTGCAGCACACCCCAGGGACCGTTCCAGTTGGGTCCGGGACGGTGCTGCATGCGGCCGACGACCTTGCGCTCGAACCAGATCGCGAACAGGGTCATCAGCAGCAGGAAGACGAAGACGCCGATCGCCTTGATCAGCATCAACCAGACCGGGTCGCCGGCGAGCAGGTCGGCGACGGAGCCGTCGTCGGTCATGAGGTCCCTCCGGTGGCGTGGGTGGGGCGCACCAGCTCGACGGCGTCGCCGTGCTGGGCACCGAGGGCCTCGGCGAGCGGGCGGCCGCCGGGCCGGCCGGGCAGCCAGACGGCGTCGTCGACCATCTCGGTGACCGCGAGCGGCAGCGTGACCGTGCCGCGCGGACCGCGGACCCCGACCTCGGCGCCGTCGGCGAGCCCGAGGCGGTCGGCGGTGGCCGGGCTGACCCGGACCAGGTCGGATCGGGCGGTGCCGGCCAGGTGCGGCTCGCCGTCGAGCAACGCGCCGCCGTCGATGGCGGTGCGCCAGGTGGCCAGCCGCAGCCCCGCCGGCGGCCCGGTGAGTGACGGCGACCCCAGCGGGGCG
>JBQGEH010000929.1:0-1539 GCA_052039515.1 Nakamurella sp.
GGGCACGACCTGCTTGACCTTGCGCTCGATGTAGTCACCGGAGCCGGCGGCGGTCTCGATGTTGACGACCGCGGTGAAGGTCAGCTCGATGCCGCGGGTGTCGTCGGAGACCGAGCCGATGGCCTGGTTGCGCAGCTCGAAGGCGCCCTTGGGCGAGGTGATGAGCATGCCGTACTTCGTGGTCAGCGGCTCGGGGTCGAAGGTGACCTCGGAGGCCACGGCCTTGAGCTTGTAGGGCCGCTGGGTCTTGCCGCCGTCGACGGTGATGGTGCGCGAGGTGACCTTGATGGTGTCGAGGTAGACCAGTCGCTTGGACTCGAACGGCGCGCGCAGCTTATTCGACAGGTCGTAGGCCTGGAAGGTGAAGGAAAAGAACTTGTCGCCCTTCGGGTACCACTCGTTGGTGCGCGGCGTGGCCTTCGTCGGGTAGAGCGTGTAGACGAAGTCGACGTCGTTCGCGCCCTTGACCGAGATGTGGCTCTGGAAGGTGCCGTCTCGGGTGAACTGCGAGTCGATCTGGGTCTCCTCGCTGACGTCGGCGCTCGTGGGCGACGACGGCGCGGGGCTCTCGGGCTCGTCGTCGTCACCCTGGATGAGCGAGCACCCGGACAGCGAGACCACGCACAGCGCGACGAGGGCGGCCAGCGCGGCCCGAGCCGGGCGGACGCCGCCCCTCACGCCTTGAACCCGCGGTAGCGACGCATCACCTTGAGGAACATCCAGGCAGTCTGCAGCACGGTCACGACACCCAGGATGGGCCATCCGACCGCGAGGATGTCGGAGCGCAACGCCACGGGCAGCTGCAGCCACACGGCGGTGGCGGCGGCGAGGAAGACGAGCAGCACCAGGAACGGGTACATCCACGCGACGCCCTTGCCGCGCTCGGCCTTCGCCTGGGCGGCCCAGTTGTCGGTGTGCTGGTGGCTGAAGAACTTCGTCCACGCCCGCACGAAGTGGCCCATGCGCAGCCACATGTAGAACTCCGCGGGCCACAGCAGCAGCGCGAACAGGTGGTCGCGCCGTCCGGCGAAGGCCATGGACGTCGAGACCTTCAGGTTCAGCAGGATCGCCGTGGCCGGCGGGATGAGCCACCAGGCCTGGAAGACGAAGGCGTTGATCGACAGCGACCCGAGCAGCAGCAGCAGGAACATGAAGCGGGTCACGATGTTGACGACCATCGAGATGTGCTCGAACCAGCGCAGCCGCAGGTTGGGGTGGAACGGTTGGCCGCGGGTGTCGCCGCGCTGGCCGGGCCACATCAGGTCGATGGCGCCGAAGTTCCACTTGACCTGCTGGGCGTCGAGGCTGCGCAGGGTGGTCATGCCGCCGACGTGGGCGCGGGCGGTGGCGCTGATCTTGGTCAGGTAGCCGGCGCTCTTGATCTGCAGCGAGAGCAGGGAGTCCTCGACCTCGGAGTCGTTGACCCACGGGGTGCGCTGGTGGCTGTCCTTGAGGACGGCGCGCAGCGCGGCGGTCGAGAAGATCGAGAACTGGCCGCCGAGCACGGCCATGTTGCGGCCGCGCAGCAGGTTCTGCATG
>JBQGEH010000930.1:0-4664 GCA_052039515.1 Nakamurella sp.
GTCCGGGAGGCCGTGGACGAGCTGGAGGAGCTGCGGCTGACCTGCCGGCAGGTGCGCTGCGAGGCCGCGGTGGCCCTCGGCGACCACCGGGACGTGCTCACCGAGCTGGCCGCCCTGGCCCGCGCGCACCCCTACCGGGAGTCGATCTGGCGGCTGCGGGTGCTGGCGTTGTACCGCGACGGCCGGACGGTGACCGCGCTCGAGCGGTACCGCACCTTCGCCGACGGGCTCGCCGACGAGCTCGGCCTGGACCCGTCGCGGGAGCTGCAGGACCTGCAGGCCCGCATCCTGCGGCAGGACCCGGCGCTGGACCTCGGGCCCGCTCCGACCACCGCCCCGGCGGTACCTCGACCGGCCGATCCCGTCCCGGAGCCGGCGGGCCCGGCGGTCCACGGGCGCGGGCGGGAGCTCGAGCTGCTCACCGGTGTCGTCGCCGACCTCACCGCCGGCCGGTCTCCGCTGCTGGTGGTGGCCGGCCCCGCCGGCATCGGCAAGTCGACGCTGATGGGGGAACTCGACCGGTCGGCACGGGCCGCCGGTGCCGCGGTCGGCTGGGGGCGCTGCCACGAGGACGTCGACATCGGGCCGCTGTGGCCGGTGCTGTCGGCCGCGGGCGACGCCGGCGTGCCGTTGCCGCCGGACGCCACCGGGACGGCGGACTTCCCGGTCATCGGGCAGGCGCTGCGGGCCCGGGCGGCGCTGCAGCCGCTGCTGCTGGTCGTCGAGGACCTGCACTGGGCGGGCGCGGAGACGCTGCGGCTGCTGGCGTTCCTGGCGGTGGACCTGGCCACCGCACCGGTGGGGCTGGCGGTGACCTGCCGGCCCGGGGAGGGCCCGCCCGGTCTGGTCGGGCTGCTCGCCACGCTGTCCCGGCAGCCCGGCTTCCGCCGACTGGACCTGGCCGAGCTGGACGTGGCCGCGTCCCGGGCGGTCGCCCAGCAGGCGGCCGGCGGGCGGATGGGCGCCGACGACCTGTCGCTGGTGCTGGAGCGGCCCGGCGGTAACCCGTTCTTCGTCGCCGAGACGGCGCGCCTGGTCGCCGGTGGTGACCGGGCGGGCCTGCCGGGCGGCGTCCGGTCGGTGGTGCTGCGCCGGCTGCAGGGCCTGCCCGACCCGGTGGTGTCGGTGCTCCAGGCCGGCGCCGTCCTCGGCAACCGCTTCGACCTGCCGGTGCTGGCCGACCTGCTCGACCCGGACACCGGCGGCCGGGTCGGTGACCCGCTGCTGGACGCCGTGCAGACCGGGCTGGACCGGGCGGTGCTGACCGAGGTGACCGACGGGGCGGCCGGGTTCGCGTTCACCCACGCCGTCGTCCGCGACGCCGTCCTGGGGTCGGCCGGGGCGCTGACCCGGCGACGCTGGCACGCGCGGGCGGCGGACGTGCTCCCCCGGCACGGCGCCCGCCCCCAGGCGACCGCGCACCACCTGCTCGAGGGTCTGCCGCTGACCGACCGCGCCGCGGCCGTGGCCGCCGCCACCGCCGCCGGTATCGACGCCGACCGCGCTCTCGCCCACGACACGGCCGCCTACTGGTTCGGCCGGGCGCTGACGTCGCTACCGCCGGACGCCGACGCCGACCGACTGGACCTGTCGGTGCGGCGCGCGCGGTCGTTGGCGCAGGCCAGCGCGATGGCCGATCTGCGGCCGTGCCTGCTGGGCGCGTTCGACCTGGCCACCGCGCGTCGCGACCTCGACCGGCTGGCCCAGCTCACCGACATCGTCGACCTCAGCGGCGGCATCTGGTTCTGGGTCGACTTCGGCACCGTGCCCGAGGACCTGCTCGAGCGGCTGGTGCGGGCCTACCGCATGGTCGAGGGCGAGCCGGGCGGCTCGGCGGTGGCCGCGCGGCTGGCCGGGACCCTCGCGGTGGGCCGGTACTACGTCGCCGACGACGGCACGGGTGGGTCGTCCGACGTGCTGCACGCCCCCAGTGAGGAGCTCGCCGATCATGCGGTGGACCTCGCCGAACGCAGCGGCGACCGGGCCGCGCTGACCGCGGCCCTGGGCCAGCAGGTCCGGGTGCTCTGGCGGCCGGACGCCCACGACCGGCAGCACGCGGTGGCGGACCGGCTGCTCGCGCTGCTGGACGCCGACGCCCCCGCTGCCGCCGGCGAACCGGCCGCCACCGCCGGCGCGATGAACCGGCTGGCCGCGCTCGGGGCCCGGTCGACCGCCCGGGGGGTGGCCGGTGACGTCGACGGCGCCGACGACGACTGCCGGGCCGCGCTCACCCTGGCCCGCCGGCACCGGCTCGGCGGTGCGGTCACCCAGCTGCTCTGGCAGCAGGTCGGGATGGCCGTGGCCCGCGGCGACCTCGCCGGCGGCATGGAGCTGTCCCGGGAGGCCGTGCAGCTCCAGGAACGCACCCAGCTCTACCAGCAGGAGAACCTGCAGCTGATGTCGTCGTCGGAGATCGCCCGTCGCCACGGGGCGCTCGCCGGGTGGGGGCCGGTGCTGTCGGCGATCGGCGACCGGACGGGGCTGCCGACGGCGTGGCTCGCGGTCGAGAGCGCGCTGCAGCGCGACGACCCGGTCGAGGCGTGGACACTCGCCCGGGCCACCCGCCCGGTGGGGCCGCAGCCGCGGTGGCTGGGCTGGTTGTGCTGCCTGTGCATCGAGGCCCGGTCCCTCGTCGGGTTGGCGGAGCGGGCCGGCCTCGTCCCTGGGCGGTCCGCCGGCCCCGCGCCGCTGCGGGCGGCGGCCGACGCCATCGCCGCCCGATGCGCCGACGTGGCGGCCCAGCTCGCGCCCTACGCCGGCCGGCACGCCATCTGGGGGTCGATGCTCTGGCTCGGTCCGGTCGACTCCTACCGGGGCCGGCTGCTGGCGGCGACCGGCGACCTGACCGGCGCCCGCCGCCTGCTCCGGTCGGCGCTGCGGCAGGCCCGGCAGGCGGGGCTCGTCCCGGTGGCCGCCGACACCGCCGAGGCGCTGGACCGCATCCTCCCGGTGGGGGCGGACGCCGCGGCCGAGCGGCGGGACCTGCTGGCGGCGGTGACGGCCTGGCAGCAGGAGCTGCAGCTGGCCGCCCCGTCGGTCACCGGAGGCTGAGCGCCGCTCGCCCGGCCCCGGTGACGCTCCTAGACTTCCGACGATGACCCTGACCGCCGCCGACGTCCGCGCCACCACCTTCCCCGCCGCCTCCCGGCTGCGCCGGGGCTACGACGCCGACGAGGTGGACGCCTTCGTCGAGCGCATCGCGTCCCGGCTGGAGACCGGCGAGGGCCTGACGTCCAACGACGTCTACCACGTGCCGTTCGGCAAGGCCGGGATCGGCGGCCGCGGCTACACCGAGGCCGACGTCGACGCCTTCCTGGAGCGGGTCCACGCCGAGCTGGTCCGGCTCGAGGACGCCTGGGGTGGTGCCTCCGCGAGCGCCCCGGAGACGGACGGCACCCCGGACGGCGACCCTGGCGACGCTCCGGACGACGACACCGACGACATCTCCGACGACCTGCCGGCGGACGGGGAGGCGATGGCCGAGATCGCCGTCGCCGACCCCGCAGAAGACGCAGACAACGCCGAGCCCGATCCCGGCGACAGGACCCCCGGACCCGACCGCGGCTGACCGAGCGACCCCGGCCGTCGGTGTCCGCACCTACCCTGGACCCATGACGGTGGACGGTGCGCGGCGGTACCGCCCGGCCCGTCCCGCTCTGCAGGGCCCGCCGCCGCCCCGGCCGCCCGCACCCCCGCCCGGACCCGTGGTGCACCGCGCCGTCGTCTGGCGGCCGGACTTCGACGTCGACGCCTACCGGATGCTGGGCTCGTTGCGCCGAGGCCCGGGCGACCCGAGCCACCGCCGGGAGCCCGACGGCACGGTGTGGCGGGCCAGCCGGATGGTCAGCGGCCCCTGCACCTACCGGATCCGCCAGGTCGGTTGGCGGGAGATCCACGCCGACGCCTGGGGACCCGGTGCGGAGGAGTTCGTCGCCGGGCTGCCCCGGATGCTCGGCGCCGAGGACGACCTGGACGGCTTCGACCCGCGGGAGCCGTGGCTGATCGAGGCGGTACGGAAGAACCCGGGCATCCGGATCCTGCGCACCCACCGGGTGCTGGAGGCACTGATCCCGGCGATCCTCGAGCAGAAGGTCACCGGAAAAGAGGCGTTCGGCGAGTGGGCCTGGCTGGTGCGCCGCTACGGCGAGCCGGCCCCCGGCCCGACGCCGGTGCCGATGTGGGTGCCGCCGGACGCCGCGACCTGGCGGCGGATCCCGTCCGGGGAGTGGCACCGCTCGGGGACCGACCCGGCCCGGTCGGGGACGATCATGCGGGCGCTGGCGGTGATCGGCCGGTTGGAGCAGTGCGTGGAGCTCGACCACCCCGCCGCCCAGCGGCGCCTCACCGCGGTGCCCGGCATCGGCGTCTGGACCGCGGCCGAGATCGCCCAGCGGGCCCTCGGCGACCCCGACGCAGTCTCCGTCGGCGACTACCACCTGGCCGGCTTCGTCGGCTACTCGCTGATCGGCGAGAAGGTCGACGACGACCGGATGCTCGAGCTGCTGGCGCCGTGGGCCGGGCATCGCTACCGGGTGATCCGCCTGCTGGAGGTCAGCCCGGTGGGCCGCCGACCACCCCGCCGCGGGGCCCGGATGAGCATCGAGCGGCACTGGGACAAGTAGGCCCCGGCGTCACACCGCGCTGAGGTGCTCCTGCAGGTACCG
>JBQGEH010000931.1:0-7568 GCA_052039515.1 Nakamurella sp.
CGGACAGCCGTCAGCGGGTGGGTCCGCGTCGCGCACCCACCCGCTAACGGTCTGCTCCGGTCCGTGCGCCGGCACGGTCCGTCCGGCGTACTGAGACACCACCAGCCACTACTGAGCCGGGCGCAGCGGGTCGCCCCGCCGCGTCGGGGCGGTCAGAGCTTGGAGGCGACCAGCGCGGTGAAGTCGGCGAGGCGGTTGGAGTAGCCCCACTCGTTGTCGTACCAGCCGACGACCTTGACCAGGTTGTCGTCCAGCACCAGGGTCAGCGGCGAGTCGAAGGTGACCGAGGCCGGCGCACCGACGATGTCGCTGGAGACGATCGGGTCGGTCGAGTAGGAGATGTACTTCGACAGCGGGCCGGACTCGGCGGCGGCCTTGAACGCGTCGTTGACCTCGTCGACGGTGACCGAGCGGGAGAGCTCGACGGTCAGGTCGGTGACCGAGCCGTCCATCACCGGCACGCGCAGCGCGTAGCCGTGCAGCTTGCCCTTGAGCTCCGGCAGCACCAGCGCGGTGGCCTTGGCGGCACCGGTGGAGGTGGGGATGATGTTCTGCGCGGCGGCGCGGGCGCGGCGCAGGTCGGAGTGCGGGAAGTCCAGGATGACCTGGTCGTTGGTGTAGGCGTGGATCGTGGTCATCAGACCCTTGACGATGCCGAAGCTCTCGTGCAGCACCTTGGCCATCGGGGCCACGCAGTTGGTGGTGCAGGAGGCGTTGGACAGGATCGTCTGGCTGCCGTCGTACTTGTCGTCGTTGACGCCCATGACGACGGTGAGGTCCTCACCGGTGGCCGGCGCGGAGATGACGACCTTCTTGGCGCCACCCTCGAGGTGCTTGCGGGCGGCCTCGGCCTTGGTGAAGTGGCCGGTCGACTCGATGACGATGTCCACACCCAGCTCGGCCCACGGCAGCTTGGCGGGGTCGCGCTCGGCCAGCGCCTTGATCGACTTGCCGTCGACGATGATCTCGCCCTCGGTGAAGCTGACGTCGTAGGGAAGCTTGCCCAGGATGGTGTCGTACTTGAGCAGGTGGGCCAGCGTCTTGTTGTCGGTCAGGTCGTTGACCGCCACGATCTCGATGTCGTGGTCCAGGCTGTCCAGCGCCCGCCAGAAATTGCGTCCGATGCGGCCGAAGCCGTTCACACCGATCTTCACAGTCACGTGCAGTCCTGCCCTTCGGTTGCGCCGGCCACACGAAGAAAGTGCCGGCTCTGGTCTCACGGGTGAATCGTTCCAGAAACACTCCGGCGTGCCTGGCAAGGGCACTCTACCCACACCCGGTGCCCACGGCTCGACCAGAGGGTGTCCTGGGTCACTCCGGACGGTGACGCCCCAGGTCGGAGGGTATGCGGCGGCGGTTCAGCCGTCCAGCATGTCCGGCGTGACGACCGATTCGGTGTCGGGGATGCCGTCCTCGTGCGCGCGCTTGTCGGCCATCGTCAGCAGCCGGCGGATCCGCCCGGCGATGGCGTCCTTGGTCATCGGGGGGTTGGCGAGCGCGCCGAGCTCCTCCAGCGACGCCTGACCGTGCTCGATGCGCAGTCGGCCGGCCTCGGCCAGGTGGTCCGGTGCGTCGTCGGCGAGGATCTCCAGCGCCCGCTCGACCCGCGCCGACGCGGCCACCGCGGCCCGCGCCGACCGTCGCAGGTTGGCGTCGTCGAAGTTGGCCAGCCGGTTGGCGGTCGCCCGGACCTCGCGGCGCAGCCGCCGGTCCTCCCAGGTCAGCACGCAGCTGTGCGCCCCGAGCCGGGTCAGCATGGTGGCGATCGCGTCGCCGTCGCGCACCACGACCCGGTCGGCGCCGCGGACCTCACGGGCCTTGGCCACCACGCCGAGCCGCCGGGCCGCCCCGACCAGTGCCAGCGCCGCCTCCGGGCCCGGGCAGGTCACCTCCAGCGACGCCGACCGCCCCGGCTCGGTGAGCGAACCGTGGGCCAGGAACGCCCCGCGCCAGGCCGCCTCCGCATCGGTCACCGAGCCGGAGACGATCTGCGAGGGCAGTCCACGGACCGGCCGGCCGCGCAGGTCCAGCAGGCCGGTCTGGCGGGCCAGCGAGTCACCGCCGGCCACCACCCGGACCACGTACCGGGTGCCCTTGCGGATCCCCGACGCGGCCAGCACCTGCACGTCGACCTGGTGGCCGTACAGCTCGCCGATCTCGCGCCGGACCCGGCGGGCGACCGCGCCGGTGTCGAGCTCGGCCTCGACGACGACCCGGCCGCCGACGATGTGCAACCCGCCGGCGAAGCGCAGCACGGTCGACACCTCGGCCTTGCGGGCCGAGATCTTGGTGACCACGACCCGGCTCAGCTCGTCCTTCACATCGGCGGTCATCGCCATGCCGGGTCCCCCTCGTCCTCGCTGCTCGTCTGTCGGTCCCCGACCGGCGCGTCCCCGGTCCGTCGGCGCACGGCGGCCGCGATCACCGGCTGCATGGCCGCCGCGAGGGCGACCGGATCGTGCCGCGGAGCGCCGGACGGATCCGCCACCGGCGCCACCAGCAGCTCGGCCCCGGCGCGGCGCACGGCCGCGGCGAGCCGCTGCGGGAGGACAACCGCTCCAGTGTGAGCCAGGACGGTGTCGATCCGAAAATCCGGTGCGTAGCGGACCAGGACGTCCAGGTGCTGCTCCTGGGAGAAGTCGTCGGTCTCCCCCGGCTGCGGCTCCAGGTTGAGCACCACCACCCGGCGGGCCGGCGTCTGGCTCAGCGCCGAGGCCAGATCGTGCAGCAGCAGGTGAGGCAGCACGCTGGTCATCCACGACCCCGGCCCGAGGGTCACCACGTCGGCGTCCCGGATGGCAGCGACCGCCTCGGGGCAGGCCGGCGCCAGGGCGGGCTCGATGAAGATGCGCTGGACGGTGCCGGGGGTGGTGGCCACCGCGACCTGCCCGCGGATGGTGCGCACCGCGGTCGGATCCTCGTCCAGCCCGGTCACGTCGGCGACGATGTCCAGCGGGTGCCGCGACATCGGCAGCACCCGGCCGCGGGCGTGCAGCAGCTCGGCGGCGGTGTCCAGCGCGGCGACCGGGTCGCCGGTGACCTCCATCAGCCCGACCAGCAGCAGGTTGCCGACCGGGTGACCGGCCAGCACCCCGGACCCGGCGAACCGGTGCTGGAAGGTGCGGCCCCACAACAGGCCGTCCTCGTCGTCGCGGCTCAGCGCCCCGAGCGCCATCCGCAGGTCCCCGGGCGGGACCATCGTCGGCAGCTCGCGGCGGAGCCGGCCGGAGGAACCACCGTCGTCGGCGACCGTGACGACCGCGGTGACGTCCACGTCCAGCCGGACCAGCGCGCGGAGCATGGCGTACAGGCCGTGCCCGCCGCCCAGGGCGACCACCCGGGGACGGCCGGGCCGGCGCGGCTCCGGGACCGCCGGGTTCACTCGCGACCCAGGTCGCGGTGCACGACCTTGACCGCGAGATCGCCGGAGCCGAGCCGCCGGCCGAGCTCCTCGGCGGTGGCCACGCTGCGGTGCTTGCCGCCGGTGCAGCCGATCGCCACCGTCAGGTACTTCTTGCCCTCCCGCAGGTAGCCGCCGGAGATGAGGTCGAACATCTCCACCCACCGGCCGAGGAAGTCGGTGGCGCCCTCCTGGCTGAGCACGTAGTCGCTGACGTCGGCGTCCAGGCCGGTGTGTTCGCGCAGCTCCGGGATCCAGAACGGGTTGGGCAGGAAGCGCATGTCGATGACGAGGTCGGCGTCCAGCGGCAGGCCGTACTTGTAGCCGAACGACACCAGGGTCAGCGTGGTGCGCCGCGGTGCGGTGGTGAACTGCTTCTCCACGACGGCCCGCAGGTCGTGCACCGACAGGTCCGAGGTGTCCACGATGACCTCGGCGACCTCGCGCAGCGGTCCGAGCAGCGCCCGCTCGGCGGCGAGCCCGTCGGTGAGCCGGCCGCCCCGTTGCAACGGGTGCTCCCGCCGATTGGCCTCGTAGCGGCGGATCAGCACCGCGTCGGAGGCCTCCAGGTACAGCACCCGGGGACGGTAGCCGCGGCTGTCCAGGTCGCGCACGACCGCGGCGAGATCCTCGGTGAACGCCCGCGACCGGACGTCGACGACGACCGCGATCCGGGTGACCGAGCCCCGGGACTTCGCGCCCAGCTTGACCATGGTGGCGATGAGCTCGGGCGGCAGGTTGTCGACCACGAACCAGCCGAGGTCCTCCAGGCACTTGGCCGCGGTCGACCGGCCCGCCCCGGACAGGCCGGAGACGATGGCCACCTCGATGCCGGTGGGCGGATCGGTGGGGAGTTCGGGCACGTCGTCAGACGTCCCGGTGGGGTGGTCGGTTGCGCCGGTGTCCGTCGCGTCCGGTGACGGTGCTGGGGTCACGGGTCACTCCTCTCGGCCGGTGGTGTCGACCGCTCCTGCCATCGCGCGACCATTCTCGCCACGGTCGGTGACGTCACGGACACCGGGGGTCGATCCGGAGGGGGCGTCCGCCGGCGACGTCTCCCCCGCCAGGGCGCGGACGATGGCGGCGGCGGTGGCGGCGCCGATCCCGGGCACCGCGGTCAGGTCGTCCACCCCGGCGGCGCGCAGCTTCGCCACCGACCCGAAGTGCTTGAGCAGCGCGGTGCGCCGGGTGGCCCCCAGACCGGGCACGTGGTCCAGCGCCGACACCGTCATCGCCTTGGACCGCTTCTCCCGGTGGTAGGTGATGGCGAAGCGGTGCGCCTCGTCGCGCAGCCGCTGCAGCAGGTAGAGCGCCTCGCTGGAGCGGGGCAGGATGACCGGCTCGTCGTCGCCGGGCAGCCACACCTCCTCCAGTCGCTTGGCCAGGCCGACCACGGTCACGTCGACGACGCCGAGCTCGGTCATCGCCGCCGACGCCGCGTTCACCTGCGGCTGGCCGCCGTCGACGACGAGCAGCTGCGGCGGGTAGGCGAAACGGCGGACCCGGCCGGTCTCCGGATCGATGCCCGGCGGCAGGGACGCGCCGTCCCCCTCCTCCGGCCGTTCGCGTTGCTCGCGCTGCTGGCGGGCGAAGCGACGGCGCACGACCTCGGCGATGGAGGCGACGTCGTCACCGGGCGAGTCCCGGATGGCGAAGCGCCGGTAGTCCGACCGCTTGGCCAGGCCGTCCTCGAACACGACCAGCGAGGCCACCACGTTGGTGCCCTGGACGTGCGAGATGTCGATGCACTCGATCCGCAGCGGGGCGGCGTCCATCCCCAGCGCGTCGGCCAGCTCGGTGAGTGCGGCCGATCGGGAGGTGATGTCGCTGGCCCGCTTGAGCCGGTGCCGGGTGAGCGCGTCCTTGGCGTTGCGGGCGGCCGTCTCGGCGAGGTCCTTCTTGTCGCCGCGTTGCGGGATGCGCAGCGACACCCGGGAGCCGCGCAGGCCGGACAGCCAGTCCGACATCTGCTCGGGGTCCGGCGGCAGCGCCGGGACCAGGATCTCCCGCGGTACCGGGGACATGTCGGGCGCGTAGTCGTCGCGCTTGCGGGCCGAGCGCGGGGTCAGGCGGGGCTTCGTCGCCTCGCGGGCCGCGTCCGCTCTGTTCTCCGCGGCCGACTCGGCGGCCCGGTTGCCGTAGTACTGGACGAGGAAGTTCTCCACCTGCTGCGACAGCGTCGCCTCGGGCGCGTCCGCCGTGCGGTCCACGTCGACGTCGACGATCCAGCCGCGCTGGCCACGCATCCGGCCGCCGCGGACGTGGAACATCTGCACCGACGCCTCGAGCTCGTCGCCGACGATGCCGATGAGGTCCGCGTCGGTGCCGTTGGCCAGCACCACCGACTGCTTCTCCAACGCCCGGCGCAGCGCCGACAGGTCGTCGCGCAACCGGGCCGCCCGCTCGAAGTCCAGGTCGTCGGAGGCGGCCCGCATCTCCCGTTCGATGCGCTTGACCATCGGCTCGGCGCGGCCGGCGAGGAAGTCGCAGAAGTCCTCGACGATGTCGCGGTGCTCCTCCGCGCTGACCCGGCCGACGCACGGGGCCGAACACTTGCCGATGTAGCCGAGCAGGCAGGGCCGGTCGATCTGCTGGGCCCGCCGGAACACCCCGGTCGAGCAGGTCCGGGCGGGGAACACCCGCAGCAGCAGGTCCAGCGTCTCCCGGATCGCCCAGGCGTGCGCGTAGGGACCGAAGTAGCGGACGCCCTTGCGGTGCGGGCCGCGCATCACCTGGAACCGCGGGAACTCCTCGTTGAGGGTCACCGCGAGCTCGGGGTAGGACTTGTCGTCGCGGTAGCGGACGTTGAACCGCGGGTCGAACTCCTTGATCCAGTTGTATTCCAGCTGCAGCGCCTCGACCTCGGTGCCGACCACCGTCCACTCCACGGAGGCGGCGCTGGTCACCATCGAGGCGGTGCGCGGGTGCAGCCCACCGATGTCGGCGAAGTAGGAGTTCAGCCGTTGGCGGAGGCTCTTGGCCTTGCCGACGTAGATGACGCGACCGTCCTTGTCGCGCCAGCGGTAGACACCCGGCGCGTCCGGAATCGTGCCCGGGGCCGGGCGGAAGGACGACGGATCAGGCACCCGGACCAGGGTAGTCGGCGCCTCCGACAGCGACCGCCGACGCGATCGTGGACCATCTCACCCCGGCCGTTCATCGCACAGAGCGACCAGCCGGTTCCCCTAGGGTATGGGCACCCGCCACGGCCCGCAGGCATGCAGGTCGGGCCACGCCTGCCGAACAGGAGCACGACCCGATGCCCGCGCAGACGCACCCCGCCCCGCACCCGATCGAGACCTGGCCAGGCTCGGCCTACCCGCTCGGGGCCACCTTCGACGGCACCGGCACCAACTTCGCGCTGTTCAGCGAGGTCGCCGAGAAGGTCGAGCTGTGCCTGTTCGACGACCGCCGGCACGAGACGCGGGTCCGCATGCGGGAGATGGACGGCTACGTCTGGCACGCCTACCTGCCGAGCGTGCAGCCGGGCCAGCGGTACGGCTACCGGGTGTACGGGCCGTACAACCCGTCGGCCGGTCAGCGCTGCAACCCGGCCAAACTGCTGCTGGACCCCTACGCCAAGGCGATCGCCGGCGAGATCGACTGGGATCCGTCGCTGTTCTCCTACGACCTGGGTGACCCGGACAGCTTCAACGACGCCGACTCGGCGCAGCACATGATGCACAGCGTCGTCATCAACCCCTACTTCGACTGGGCCGGCGACCGGGCGCCGAAGACGCCGTACCACCGCACGGTGATCTACGAGGCGCACGTCAAGGGCCTCACCCAGCTGCACCCGGACGTCCCCGAGTGGCAGCGCGGCACCTACGCCGGCATCGCCCACCCGTCGGTCATCGCGCACCTGCAGAAGATCGGCGTCACCGCCATCGAGCTGATGCCGGTGCACCAGTTCGTCCAGGACTCGACGCTGATCGACAAGGGCCTGCGCAACTACTGGGGCTACAACACCATCGGCTTCTTCGCCCCGCACAACTCCTACACCGCCGCCGACAGCGACCTCGGTCAGCAGGTGCAGGAGTTCAAGGGCATGGTGCGCGAGCTGCACCTGGCCGGCATCGAGGTCATCCTCGACGTCGTCTACAACCACACCGCGGAGGGCAACCACCTCGGCCCCACGCTGAGCTTCAAGGGCATCGACAACGCGGCC
>JBQGEH010000932.1:0-5350 GCA_052039515.1 Nakamurella sp.
TCGACCGGACCTGCGCCGAGGACTGGCCACCGTCACCGCGGTCCTGGCCGGTTCGGCCAGCATGCTGATCGCCACCGACGCCCTGGCCGACCCGGGAACAACCACACCGACCGCCTCGACGACCGTGACCCCGGGCGAAAACTGCCTGGACGTCACGTCGGTCTCCGACGGCGCCGTCGTGGTGGCCGACGCCGAGCACCAGTGGGTGACCCGCACGCGGGCCGACCGGCGCGGCACGTCGGCCGGAGCGATCCGGACCACGGCCGAGCTGTACGCCACCCTGCGGTGCGACACCGCGGACGGTCGGCTGAACCACGCCGTCGCCACCGTGGCGCCGCTCGAGCTCCCCGCGGCCGAGCTGTCCGTACCGCCGTACGCGCTCGGCGTCTGGCTGGGCGACGGCGCCTCGGCGAACGCGTCCTTCACCTCCGCCGATCCCGAGATCGCCGTGCACATCGGGATGGAGGGGCTGCGCGCCGAGCACCTGGGCGACCTGCGCTACAGCCTCCGGTTGCCCGCCGAGGCGCCGGTCGAGGAGCGCCTGTGCCTGGTCTGCGGCGCCGCGTTCGTCCCGGCGACGTCCCAGGTCCGCACGTGCGGCAGGAGCTGCGGCGGTCGGTCCCGTGGCCTGCTGCCCAGCACGCCGCATCCGCCGTGCCCGGAGTGCGGCGCGCCGTCCGCCGGTGCGCGGATGTGCATGGCCTGTCGGTTCGCCCACGGGTCGGTGCAGGCCCGGCTGCGCACCCTCGGGGTGCTCGGTGACAAGCACATCCCGGCGTCCTACCTGCGGGCGTCGGTCGATCAGCGGCGGGCCGTGCTGGCCGGGCTGATGGACACCGATGGCACGGTCGCGGCGTCGGGCTCCGTGCAGTTCACCTCGACCAGCCGGCGCCTCGCCGACGACGTGCAGGAGCTGATCCACAGCCTCGGTCACCGCTGCGGTCGCAGCGAGAAGCCGGTCCGTGGCCGCGCGGCCGCCTCGTCGACGGCGTTCACCCTCACCTTCACCACCGACGAGGACGTCTTCCGGCTCGAGCGCAAGCAGCGGGTGCACAAGGACCGGCGCCGCTCGGGGACGGGCGCCCGCCGGGCGCTCCGCTTCGTCACCGACGTCCGGCCGATCGCGTCGGTCCCGGTGCGCTGCGTCCAGGTCGACAACGCCGACCACCTGTACCTGGCCGGCCGGTCGATGGTGCCGACCCACAACTCCACCCTGGCGCTGGACGTCGCCCGCAACGCGTCGGTCAAACACGGCCTGACCAGCGTCATCTTCTCCCTGGAGATGAGCAAGACCGAGATCACCATGCGTCTGCTGTCGGCCGAGGCCGGCATCAAGCTGTCGCAGATGCGGTCGGGGAAGATGCAGGACCAGGACTGGCAGAAGATCGTCAAGCGGATGAGCGAGATCTCCGACGCGCCGCTGTTCATCGACGACTCGCCGAACATGACGATGATGGAGATCCGCGCCAAGGCGCGGCGGCTGAAGCAGAAGAACGACCTCAAGCTGATCGTGCTGGACTACCTGCAGCTGATGAGCTCGGGCAAGAAGGTCGAGTCCCGGCAGCAGGAGGTCTCGGAGTTCTCCCGGCAGATGAAGCTGCTGGCCAAGGAGCTCGAGGTGCCGGTCATCGCCATCTCGCAGCTCAACCGTGGTCCCGAGCAGCGCACCGACAAGCGCCCCATGCTGTCCGACCTGCGGGAGTCCGGGTCGCTGGAGCAGGACGCCGACATGGTCATCCTGGTCCACCGGCCGGACGTCTTCGAGTCCGACGACCCCCGCGCCGGCGAGGCCGACCTCATCGTGGCCAAGCACCGCAACGGCCAGACCATGACCGTCGCCGTCGCCCACCAGCTGCACTACAGCCGCTTCACCGACCTCGCGCTGCAGTAGGGCGGCACCCCGCTCGCTAGGGTGCGTCGGTCAGACCCGCACGACCGGAAGGCCCCGCCATGACCCCGCCCGTCCCGATGTTCCTCGACTGCGACACCGGGATCGACGACGCGCTCGCCCTGGTCCTGCTGCTGAACTCGCCCGAGGTCGACCTGGTCGGGGTGGCCACCGTCAGCGGCAACATCGACGCCGCCGGCGGCGCCCGCAACACCCTGGACCTGCTCGCACTGGCCGGTCGGCGGGACGTCCCGGTGGCGATCGGCAACCACGACCCGCAGGTCGGCAGCTACCACGGTGGTGCGCCGCACGTGCACGGACACAACGGCATCGGCGAGGTCGAGCTGCCGCCGTCCGGGCTCTCCCCGGCCGCGGAGACCGGCGCCGAGCTGCTCGTCCGGCTCGCCCGTGAGCACGCCGGCGCCCTGCACGTGGTCGCCATCGCCCCGCTCACCAACCTGGCCGAGGCGCTGCGGCTGGAGCCGGAGCTGCCGCGCCTGGTCTCCCACCTGACGATCATGGGCGGCGCGGCGCTGGTCCCCGGCAACATCGGCCCGGTCACCGAGGCCAACATCGCCAACGACCCGGAGGCCGCCGCCGAGGTGATGGCCGCCCCGTGGGACATCACGCTGGTCCCGCTGGACGTCACCATGTTCCACCGCTTCGACGAGGACGACCGGCAGGCGCTGCTCGCCGACGGACGGCCGGTACCGCACGCCCTCGGCGAGATGCTCGACCACTACTTCGGCTTCTACCTCGGCGTCTTCGGCGACCGGCACTGTGCGCTGCACGACCCGCTCGCCGCCGCCATCGCGGTCGGCATCGTCGCGCCGACCGAGGCACCCACCGTCCGGGTCGCCGTCGACGCCGCCGACGGTCCGGCCCGCGGTCAGACCGTCTGCGACCTGCGCGGGCGCTACCGCGGCTACCCGCCGCAGGACGGTGCCCACACCCGCGTCGTGCTCACCGCCCCTGCCGACAGCGCCGCGGTCATCCGCGCGCGGCTGCTCGCCGGCTGACCCGGCGGTGGCCGTCCACCACCGGGTCGACCCGGGCGCGCTGCTGGTCGCGGTGTTCGCGGTCACCGTCGGGCCACTGGCCACCGACGTCCCGTGGGACCGGCTGAACACCATCGTCGCCGTCCTCGTGGGTGTCGTCGTGTTCTGCTTCATCTGGCCGCACGGCGAGGTCGGGCCGTTCGACCCGTGGATGGCCGTCCCCGAGGGCATCGTGATGGGTCTCATCATCGGGATCGGCGCCGCCTGGCCGATGCAGCTGCTCACCGGCTCCACGGTCGCCGGGTCCAACGGCGGCCTCGTCGTCGGCCTGCTCGGCGGCACCACCTACTTCCTGCTCGCCCGCCGCCGCACCCGCCGGCTGCAGCGCCCGGTGTAGCGGCGGGCCGTCGGCGGGTAGGCCACCGGTATGGAATTCAGATACCTCGGCAACTCCGGTCTGCAGATCTCCGCGATCACCTACGGCAACTGGCTCACCCACGGCTCCCAGGTCGAGAACGACGTCGCCACCCGGTGCGTGCACGCCGCCCTCGACGCCGGCATCACCAGCTTCGACACCGCCGACGTCTACGCCAACGGCCGCGCCGAAGAGGTCCTCGGCGAAGCCCTCAAGGGGCAGCGCCGCGCGTCCCTGGAGATCTTCACCAAGGTGTACTGGCCGGTCGGGCCCGACCCCAAGGGCAAGAACGACACCGGCCTGTCCCGCAAACACATCATGGAGAGCATCGACGCGTCGCTGCGGCGGCTGCAGACCGACTACGTCGACCTGTACCAGGCGCACCGCTACGACACCTTCACCCCGCTCGAGGAGACGATGCGGGCGTTCGCCGACATCGTGCACGCCGGTAAGGCGCACTACATCGGCGTCAGCGAGTGGACCCCGGAGCAGATCCGCGCCGGCGTCTCCTGGGCGAAGGAACTCGGCATCCCGCTGGTCTCCAGCCAGCCGCAGTACTCGATGCTGTGGCGGGTCATCGAGGACGAGGTCGTCCCCACCTGCGAGGACCTCGGCCTCAGCCAGATCGTCTGGTCACCGGTCGCGCAGGGCGTGTTGTCCGGCAAGTACCGCCCCGGGCAGCCCGCCCCGGAGGGCTCCCGCGCCGGCGACACCAAGGGCGGCGCGTCGTCGATCCGCCGCTGCATGAAGGACGACGTCCTGACCGCGGTGCAGCAGCTGCGCCCCGTCGCCGACGAGCTCGGTCTGACGATGGCGCAGCTGGCCATCGCCTGGGTGCTGCAGAACCGCAACGTCGCCGCCGCCCTGGTCGGGGCGTCGCGTCCGGAGCAGGTCGCCGAGAACGTCAAGGCTGCCGGCGTCACCATCCCCGCCGAGGCGATGCAGCTCATCGACACCGCGCTCGGTGACGTGGTCCGTCGCGATCCCGCCCTGGTCGCCGAGTCCACTCCGAAGCAGCGCGGCGTCTGATCCGCTACCGGCGGCCGCCCGCGACCACCCGGTCGGGGCCGCCGCCGGGACTGGACGCCGACGCCGCCGGTGGCATCATGATCGAGCGGCCGGGCCTCCGCCGGCTGTTGTCCCCGACCTCCTGGGAGCGTGCGTGACCGAACCGACGGACGTCGCCGCGCCGACCGGTGAACTCGCCTTCGCCGACGGCCTGGGCTCGCTGGCCCGGTCCATCCAGCAGAACCTCGGCGAGGAGGTCCATTCGCTGGACTTCATCGTCGCCGCGGCCGTCGAACTGATCCCCGGTGTCGAGTCCGCCGCGGTGTCCACGCTCGCCGGGAAGAACCGGTTGGCCGGGCAGTCCTCGGTCGGGGACCTCGCCGGACCCACCCTGGACGTGCAGAACGAGGTGGGCGAGGGCCCGTGCCTCAACGTCGCCGAGGGTGGTGACCAGGTCCTCGTCGACGACGTGCGCACCGACGAGCGGTGGCCCGAATTCGCCCGCCGGGCCGACCGGGCGGGGGTCCGCAGCCTGCTGTGCACACCCCTCACCGGTGACGGGCAGATCCGCGGCTCGCTGAGCCTGCAGGCTCGCGAACCCGGCGTCTTCACCCACGAGAGCCGCGATCTGGCACGGGTCTTCGCCTCCCACGCCAGCATCGCGCTGGCCGGCGCCGCCCGGCACCGCAACGTCGTCGCCGCCCTCGGAGCCCGCGACATCATCGGCCAGGCCAAGGGCATCCTGATGGAGCGCTTCGGCATCAGCGCCGACGCCGCCTTCGCCGTGCTGCTGCGGATGTCCCAACAGCTCAACGTCAAACTGCGCGACGTGAGCGCCGAACTGTGCCGGACCGGGATCCTCCCCGGAACAACGGGCACCAGCCGCGACCGCCGCGACACAGGCCCGGGCTCGGCGAGGGCCGTGGTGGACGCCGCCGTCGCGCGGACCGCGGGCGCGGCCCCGGGTGCCGCCGGCGCGGCGGTCGCCGACGAGGCGCTGACCGAGGGAGACCGCGACAAGGACCTCGCCGTGGAGGCCGC
>JBQGEH010000933.1:0-1860 GCA_052039515.1 Nakamurella sp.
CAGCATCCCCGGCCCGTCGCCGGGGACGACGCCGGCCAGCAGCCGGACCGGCCGCCCACCGCGGTGCCGGACGGCGTTGCCGACCAGGTTGGCGATCACCCGTTCCAGCAGACCGGCGTCGGTGGACAGCAGCGGCAGGTCGTCCGGGATGCGGTCCTCGATCGTCCCCGGCGGCAGCCCGAGCAGCGCCGGGTGCACCACCTCGTCGACCGACCGGGGCCGCAACACCGGCACCAGCACCCCGGTCTGCAGCCGGGACAGGTCGAGCAGGTTGGCCAGCAACCGGTCCAGCTGGTCGGCCGCCTCGTCCGCAGCGGCCAGCAGCTCGGCCCGGTCGTCCGGGTCGAAGTCGACGCTAGGGTCCCGCAGGCTGGACACCGACGCCTTCACGGTGGCCAGCGGCGTCCGCAGGTCGTGCGAGACGGCGGCCAGCACCGCGGTCCGGACCCGGTCCGCGGCGCGGAGTTTCGCCGTCGCGCGAGCCTCGTCGGCCAGCCGCTGCCGTTCGGCGGCCAACCCGGCCTGCGCGGCGAACACCTCGGCCAGCCGGCGATCACTGCCCGGCAGGGTGCGGCCCAGCAGTCCCAGCTCCAGACCGTCCCGGCCGACGGGGACGGTGACGTCGTCGGCCGTGTCCGGCCCCCCGCCACCGACCTCGGCCACCACCTGAGGGTCGCCGGCCGTCCCGGAGGCGGCCCGCAACAGGCGGGCCCGGCGCATCCCGAACGCCACCCTGGCCTGCTCGAGCACCACGTGCACCGGGTCGGCGTCCTCGACGATGCCGGTGGCCGCCGCCGCGATCATCTGCGCCTCGGCCCGGCCCCGCGCGGCCTCGACCGCCCGCTGGGCGCTGCGGTCGACCACCGAGGCGACGGTCACCCCGACGATCACGAAGACCACGATGGCGAAGGCGTTCTCGGGCTGGGCGATGGTCAGCGACCCGACCGGCGGGACGAACAGCAGGTTGGCCAGCACCCCGGCGGTGATCGCGGCGGCCGCGGCCGGCAGCACGCCGCCGATCAGTGCGTTGCCCAGGACGCCGAGCTGGAAGACCAGCAGCACGGTGGTGAGGTTGAGCGCACCCCGCAGCGGCAGCAGGGCCAGGGCCAGCAGGACCGGGATGAGCACCGCGGCCAGCCAGGACGTCCAGCGTTGCGGTCCGCGCCGGGCGGCCCGCAGCACCGACGCCGGCCGGGAGCGGTCGGGGCGCGACGTCACCACCAGGACATCGATGTCACCGGACCCGTCGACGATCGCCTGGGCGACGCTCGGCCGCACCAGCCGGGTGAACCGGCCGTGCCGGGACGACCCGACGACGATGCGGGTGCCGTTGACCGCCCGGGCGAAATCCAGCACGGTGGCGGCGACGTCGTCCCCGACGACGAGATGCATGGTGCCGCCCAGGCTTTCGCAGATGAGCCGGAGTTTTTCCAGGGTGGCGCTACCCGCGCCGGCCGCGGTGCCGTCGGAGCGGACCACGTGCACGGCCACCAGCGACCGCCCGGAGACCCGGCCGGCGACCCGCGCCCCGCGGCGCAGCAGCGCGGCGTCCTCCGGCCCGCCGGACAGCGACACCACGATCCGCTCCCGGGCCGGCCACGACCCGGTGATGCCGTGATCGGCACGGTAGCGCTCCAGGCCCTCCTCGACGCGGTCGGCCACCCAGAGCAGGGCGAGCTCCCGCAGCGCGGTCAGGTTGCCCTCCCGGAAGAAGTTGCCCAGAGCGGTGTCGATGCGTTCGGCGGGGTAGACGTGGCCGTGCGCCATCCGCCGGCGCAACGCCTGCGGCGTCATGTCGACCAGCTCGATCTGCTCGGCCGCGCGGACCACCCCGTCGGGCACCGTCTCCTGCTGCCGGAC
>JBQGEH010000934.1:0-4722 GCA_052039515.1 Nakamurella sp.
CTCCTGCGGCACGCCGAGGTTGCGCGTCGTCACCTGCTGGGTCAGCGGCATCGTGCCCACCGAGGAGCGCGAGACGAAGGCCAGCTGGATCGCGGGCCAGGCGCCGGAGAAGAACTTCACCGGCGACAGGCCGTGCAGCCGCAGGATGACGGGGTAGACCACGAACATCACCAGCAGGCAGCCGATGTAGACGTCGAGGGTGAACTTGCCCAGCGGCGCGACGAGGTCCCAGCCGTAGCTGGCGATCGCGTGGCCGATCAGCGCACCGGAGCCGATCGGGGCCAACCGGATGATCCACCACAGCACGGTCTGCACGACCGACAGCGCGGAGTCTGCGAAGCCGAGGAAGCTGCGGGCCTTCTCGCCGGCCTTCAGCGCGGCGGCGCCGACGACGATGCCCACGACGACCAGCTGCAGCACGTTGAACGACACCGAGGTGGAGGCCGTGCCGCTGTCGGAGACCGAGGTGCTGGCCTGGATGCCGAGGAAGTTCGCCGGCACGAGGCCGGTGAGGAAGTCGGTCCAGCTACCGGCCCGACCCGACCACTCGGCGTCGGCGACGGCGGCGGTCGACAGGCCGGTGCCCTGGCCGGGGTTGGTCAACAGACCGAGCCCCAGGCCGATGGCGACCGAGACCAGCGCGGTGATGGCGAACCAGACCACCGTGCGGACGGCGAGCCGGGCGGCGTTGGCGACCTGACCCAGCCGGGAGATCGAGACGATCAGCGCGAGCAGGATCAGCGGCACCACCACCGTGCGGAGCAGGGTGACGAAGATCGACCCGATGCGGGCCAGGGTGTCGTCGAGCCAGGTGACCTCGAACTGGCGGGCGATGACGCCGAGCAGGGCGCCGACGGCCAGGCCGATCAGCGTCTGCGCCCAGAACGGAATTCCGCGCCGCCGGGCGGGCGCGGCGGTGGACGGGCCGGACGCGGCCACGTCGGAACGCTGTGACATACGGGAACCTTTCGTGTCCCCGGACGCGCAGGGAGCGCCCGGGACGAGACCACACCGCAGGATCGGCGGCGGAAACGGATCACGGCCTTCGTCGGCCGACATGTGCAACCGGTGTGAACACGTGCCCATTCCGGGCCGGTTCCCGTCCGGGGTGTGGCGCTGCGCACTCGACGATCGCGCCCGGCCGGAGCGACGGCTCCCACGGCCACCTTCACCGTACGTCGCCCCCGGGGGCTTGCGGCAAGGCCACCGACGGGGTCGAGACTGCCTGTCCGACGGGGCGCGGCGACGACGGGAACGGAGGACGCGATGGTCGACGTGGTGGTGGTCGGGGCGGGTCCGGCGGGGCTGATGCTGGCCGGCGAGCTCCGGCTGGCGGGGGTGGACGTCGGGGTGCTGGAGAGCAGGTCGTCGCCGGAGCTCGTCGGCTCCCGGGGCGGCGGCATCCACGCCCGGTCGATCGAGCTGCTGGATCAACGTGGCCTCGCCGACCGCTTCCTGACCGCCGGCCGGACGCTGGACAGCGTCACCTTCGGTGCCACCGCGATCGGACTCGCCGACCTGCCGACCCGCCACCCGTACACCCTCGCGCTGTTCCAGAACGAGATCGAGCGGCTGCTCGGACGGTGGCTCGACGAGCTGGGAGTCAGGGTGCGGCGCGGGGTCACGGTGACCGGGGTGACGGCCGGGCCGGACGGGGTGGCGCTCGACGTGGCCGACGGGCCACCGGTGGAGGCCGGTTGGGTGGTCGGCGCCGACGGCGGTCGCAGCGGCATCCGCCGGGCCGCGGGCATCGACTTCCCCGGCGTGGACGCCACCCGCAGCACGCTGATCGCCGACGTGCGCGTCGACGGCGAGATCGCCCCGGCCGGGACGGTCGACGCCAGCGGGGTGCACGGGGTGCACCCGATGGGCGACGGGCTCATCCGGGTGGTGGTGACCGAGGCGGAGCTGCGCCGGGACGAGCCGACCCTGGCCGACCTGCGGCGGGAGCTGACGGCGGTGTTCGGCACCGACTTCGGGGTGCGCGACCCGAGTTGGCTGTCCCGGTTCACCGACGCGACCCGGCAGGCCGCGACCTACCGGGCGGGCCGGGTGCTGCTGGCCGGGGACGCCGCGCACGTGCACTCCCCGACCGGAGGCCAGGGAATCGGACTGGGCCTGCAGGACGCGGTCAACCTGGGCTGGAAGCTCGGTCAGGTCGTCCGCGGGGAGAGCGACGAGAGCCTGCTGGACACCTACACCGCCGAACGGCACCCGGCCGGGGCCCGGGCGCTGGGCTACACGATGGCGCAGTCGCTGTTCCAGCAGGCGGATCCGCGGCGGGCGGCGCTGCGGGACCTGCTGGACGCGGTGCTCACGGTGCCCGGCGCCGGGGTGCCGGTGGCCGCGCTGGTGAGCGGACTGGACGTCCGGTACGACCTGGGACCCGGGCACGAGCTCCTCGGCCGGCGGGTGCCGGACCTCGACCTCGTCACCCCGGACGGACCTCGGCGGCTGTTCAGCCTGCTGCACCGGGCGCGGCCGGTGCTGCTCACGCTGGACGGTTGCCCCGTCACGCCGGGACGCTGGGCGGACCGGGTCCGGCACGTCCCGGCCACCACCGCCGACCGCTGGGTGCTGCCGGTCGTCGGGGAGGTGCCCGCACCCGCCGCGGTGCTGATCCGGCCGGACGGCCACGCCGGCTGGGTCGGCCGCGCCGACGGCTCCGGCGGGACCGACGGCTCCGGCGGGGCCGACACCGGGCTCGACTATGCGCAGACGACCTGGTGCGGGCGGCCCGGGTGACCGGCGGTCACCGCCAGACGCCGCGCAGGTACTGCTCCGGGTAGGGCATCGCCGACGACGGCACTCCGAGTTCATGGGCGGCCCGCAGCGGCCACGACGGCTCCCGTAACGCCGCCCGGGCCAGCAGCACCACATCCGCCGAGCCCTCGGCGACCACGGTCTCGGCCTGCCGCGGATCGGTGATCAGCCCGACCGCACCCACCGGCAGCCCGGCGGCGCGCACGTCACGGGCGAACGGCACCTGGTAGCCGGGCCCGATGGTGATGAGCTGCCGCGGGTCCAGCCCACCGGAGGACACGTCGACGAGGTCGGCGCCGTCGGTGGCGAGCAGCCCGGCCAGCACGGTGGTCTCGGCCGGGGTCCAGCCACCGTCGACCCAGTCCGTCGCCGACAACCGGACCAGCAGCGGACGGTCGTCGGGCCACCGGCCCCGGACCGCCCGGACCACCTCGCGCAGGAACCGCACCCGGTTGTCGAACGACCCGCCGTACCCGTCGGTCCGGACGTTGGCCAACGGGGACAGGAACTGGTGGGCGAGATAGCCGTGTCCGGCGTGGATCTCGATGACGTCGAAGCCGGCGTCCACCGCCCGGCCGGCGGCGTCGGCGAAGGCGCGGACGAACCCGGCGACCTCGTCGACGGTGAGCTCCCGGGGAGCCGTGAGCGCCCCGAACGGCAGCGCCGACGGGGCCACCGCCGGCCAGCCGCCGTCGGCGGCGGGCAGCGATCCGCTGCCCGCCCACGGCACCCGCGCCGAGGACTTCCGCCCGGCGTGACCGAGCTGCACGCCGATCAGCGTGCCCTGCCCGTGGGCGAAGTCCACCACCCGCCGCCACCCGGCCACCTGCGCCTCGGTGTACAAGCCCGTGTCGCGCAGGCTGCCCCGCCCCTCCGCGGTCACCGCGGTGGCCTCGGTGAGCAGGAGACCGAACCCGCCGACCGCCCGCGCCCCGAGGTGCACCAGGTGCCAGTCCGTCGGCACCCCGTCGTCGGCGCTGTACTGGCACATCGCCGACAGCCACACCCGGTTCGGCAGCGTCAGACCGCGCAGGGTGATCGGTGAGAACAGCTTGCTCACGACAGCCCCAGGAAACTGCGCCCGTTGGTGGCCAGGACCGCCGCCGCCGGACCGTGGGTCACGGCGAAGCCGACCGGGTCGCTCTCGGCCATGTCGAAGGGATAGTCACTGCCGCACACGACGCGGTCGGGCGCGGCGACGGTGGTGAGCTGCGCGAGAGGCGCCGGGTCGTGGGTGACGGTGTCGAAGAACAGCGACCGGAACGTCTCGGCCGGTGGCTTCGTCGAGTGCGCCCGGACGTCGGCGCGGGCACGCCAGCCGTGCCCCCAGCGGCCCAGCAGGGCCGGTGCGCACCCACCGCCGTGGACGAAACAGATCCGCAGGTCCGGACGCGCGTCGAGGACACCGCCGAGGGTGGCGGCGGCGACCGCCGTCGCGGTCTCGGTCGGGTTGCCGATGAGGTTGGCCAGGTAGTGGCTCCCCCACTCCGGGCGCGGCAGCTGCATCGGGTGGACCAGCACCGAGAGACCGAGATCCGCGGCGGTGTCGACGATCCCACGCAGCACACCGACGTCCAGCGATGTCCCGGCGAGCAGCGGCGGGACGGCGACCCCGGCGATGCCCGGCACGCCGGCCAGGGCCGTCAGCTCGGCCCGGGCCACCTCGTCGTCGTGCAGTGACACCAGACCGAGCCCGACCAGGGCACCGTCCGAGCGGGCCACGAACGCGGCCAGTGCGTCGTTGAAGGCCCGGACGTACTCCGGGTCCGGCCCGTTCACCGGGAACGCGAAGGGCGGCGCGGACAGCACCCGGACGCCCACCCCGACGGCGGCCATGTCGGCCAGGACGGCGTCCTCGTCGCTCATCGCCGACGTCGCGATGGACAGCGGCAGCGCGCCGAGGTACAGCTCACCGTCGCGGTCGTGCAGACCGCCCAGCGGCGATCCCGCGGGCAGCGC
>JBQGEH010000935.1:0-2356 GCA_052039515.1 Nakamurella sp.
ACTGCGCCGAGGTCGCCGGTCACCCGGGCGTCCACCAGTCCGTGAGCCCGGTGGTGGCCGAGCTGGACTGCTTCACGGTCTGGGTGAACGGCCCGGCGGGGAGCGTCTGGATCGCCGCCACGGTGGGCGATCCGCAGAGCCTGACCGTCGACCAGCTGGCCGGGCTGGCCGAGGCGCTGCTCGCCACGGTCTGAGCCTCACAGCGCCAGCACCACCGCGCCGGCCACGACGACCACGCACGCGAGGCTCCTGGTCCGGGTCAGTGGCTCGCCGAGCACGAACCGCCCGATGAGCACGGCCACCACCACGCTGGTCTCACGCAACGCCGTCACCGGCCCGGCCGGGCCGAGCGCGAAGCCGGCGATGACGGCGGCGTACGCGAGCAGCGACACGGCGCCGGCGGCGACGGCGCGGCGGGTCGTCGACCGCCGGAGGTCGATCCGCAACGGCCCGCGCACCAGCCGGTGGGTGACCGCCATCGCGACACCCCACAGCACGAACACCCACGCCGAGTAGCTGCCGGCGTGGCCCGCCGCCCGGACACCCGCGGCGTCCAGGGTGTTGTAGACGGCGATCGTCACACCGGTCGCCGCGGCGTAGGCCAGCGCCCGCCCGGAAGGCCGACCGCGCCCCAGCGCCAGCGCGGTGACACCCACCGCGACGACGAGCACCCCGGTCGTCGCGCCGGTGTCCAGACGCTCGCCGAGGAACACGAGACCGCCGAGCGTCACCAGCACCGGCACACTGCCGCGGACCACCGGGTACACCTGGCTCAGCCCGCCGTGCGCGTACGCCCGCACCAGGAAGACGCTGTAGCCGACCTGCACCAGCGCGGAGCCCACCAGGAACGGCCACGCGCCCACCGCCGGCAGCGGGAACACCACCAGGAACGGCAGCGCGACGACCGCCATCGTCAGGCTCATCACGGTGACCGTCCACAGCCGGTCGGAACCGCTGCGCAGCAGCGCGTTCCACGCCGCGTGCAGCACGGCGGCGGTGAGTCCGAGCGCGACGACGGTGGCGCTCACCGTCCACCCCCACCCCCGTCCCGGACCGCCGTCGCACCACCCTCGTCGCCGGAGCGGCAGCGGTCAACCGGCGGTTCCCGCGTCCGGGACCCGCCGGCCGGGTACCGCAGCGGAAGGAGCGAGGAGGACGACATGACCCGACGACACACGACGGACCGACCCAGGGTGGTGGTGGTCGGCTCGGGGTTCGGCGGCTACACCGCCACCCGGGCCCTGCGGAAGGCCGACCTCGACGTCACCCTCATCTCGGCCACCGACGGCATGCTGTACGCGCCGCTGCTGCCCGACGTCGCCGTCGGCGCGATCGATCCGCGCTCGGCGGTGGTGCCGCTGACCCGCACGCTGAAGCCGGCGACGGTCGTCCGGGGCCGCGTGCACCGCGTCGACCTAGACGCGAGAACGGTGCACTACGTGGGCGCGGACGACGCCGACCACGAGCTCGCCTACGACCGGTTGCTGCTCGCGCCCGGCGGGGTGACCCGGCTGCTCGACATCCCCGGCCTCGCCGAGCACGCCATCGGCCTGAAGACGGTCACCGAGGCGCTGTACCTGCGCGACCACGTCCTCGGCCGGATCGAGCTGGCCGCGACGCTGCCGCCGGGACACGCCCGCACCGCCGCCCTGACATTCGTCGTCGTCGGAGCCGGCTACGCGGGCACCGAGCTCACCGCCCAGATGGCCCGGCTGACCGCCCGGCTGCTCGACGACCGGCCCGGCCTCACGCCCGGCGACGCCCGGTGGCTCCTCGTCGACGTGGCGAAGGCCGTGATGCCCGAGCTCGGACCGGATCTCGGCAAGGACGCCCTTGCTTTGCTGCGCCGCCGCCGGGTCGACGTCCGGCTGGGCGTCAGCGTCGAGGAGGTCACCGCCGACACCGTCCGGCTCACCGACGGCACGACCCTCGACTGCAGCACCCTGGTCTGGTGCGCCGGCGTCGCCGCCAACCCGCTGATCGGCGACCTGGGCCTGCCGACGGTCAAGGGCCGGCTCGTCGTCGATCCGGATCTGCGGGTGCCCACCCATCGCGACGTGTACGCCATCGGCGACGCCGCCGCCGTCCCGGACCTGACCAAGCCGGTGGACGACGACGGGCACCGGCCGCTCTGCCCCCCGACGGCACAACACGCCACCCGGCAGGCCACCGCCGCGGCGCGCAACATCCGCGCCGACCTCGGCGACGGGGTGCTGCACGACTACGAGCACCACGACCTCGGACTCGTCGTCGACCTGGGCGGACCGGACGCCGCGGCCACCCCGCTGGGCGTCCACCTGAAAGGCCGGCCCGCCAAGATCGTCACCCGCGGCTACCACCTGCTGGCGCTGCCGAC
>JBQGEH010000936.1:0-3646 GCA_052039515.1 Nakamurella sp.
CGCTGGTGATGGACGGCAACGGCCGCTGGGCCAAGGCCCGCGGGCTGCCCCGCACCGCAGGACACGAGCGCGGCGAGGCCGCGCTGTTCGACGTCGTCGAGGGCTGCATCGAGCTCGGCGTCAAATACCTGTCGGCGTACGCGTTCTCGACGGAGAACTGGAAGCGCTCGCCGGACGAGGTGCGTTTCCTGATGGGCTTCAACCGTGAGGTGCTGCACCGCCGGCGCGACCGCATGAACGACCTCGGTGTCCGCGTGAGGTGGGCCGGCCGGCGTCCCCGGCTGTGGCGCAGCGTCATCAAGGAACTCGAGATCGCCGAGGACATGACCGCCGGCAACGACGTCATGACGCTGACCATGTGCGTCAACTACGGGGGCCGGGCCGAGATCACCGACGCCGTCCGGGCCATCGCCGAGCAGGTCGCCGACGGGCGGCTCAAGCCCGGCCGTATCGACGAGAAGACCATCGGCCGCTTCCTCGACGAACCCGACATGCCCGACGTCGACCTGTTCCTGCGGTCGTCCGGGGAGCAGCGGACCAGCAACTTCCTGCTGTGGCAGAGCGCCTACGCCGAGTTCGTCTTCCTCGACACGCTGTTCCCCGACTTCGACCGCCGCGACCTGTGGCGGGCCTGCGAGATCTACGCCGGCCGGCACCGCCGCTTCGGGAAGGCCTGATGAGCGCACCGGGCACCACCGACACCCGCCCGGCGAAGAAACCCGGGTACCGGCCGGGGTCGCTGGAGATCTTCGGCGTCATCCTGCTGGCCGCCATCCTGCTGCGGGGGCCGCTCGCGTCGCTGCTCAGCCAGGGCGTGATGCCGACCTGGGCCACCGTCTTCGTCGCCGTCGTCGTGCAGGCCACCCCGTTCCTCGTGCTGGGGGTGCTGGTCAGCGGCGCGATCGCGGCGTTCGTGCCGGCCCGGGTCTTCGCCTCGCTGCTGCCGCGCAACCCCGCACTGGCCGTGCCGGTCGCCGGTGCCTGCGGCATCGCGCTGCCGGGCTGCGAGTGCGGGTCGGTGCCGATCGCCAATCGGCTGATGGACCGCGGGGTGCAGGCCAGCGCGGCGCTGGCGTTCCTGCTGTCCGCGCCGGCCATCAACCCCATCGTGCTGGTCGCCACCGCGGTGGCGTTCCAGTCCGACGGCCGGATGGTCTGGGCGCGGCTCATCGCGGGCCTCGCCACCGCGGTCATCGTCGGGCTGATCTGGGAGAAGCTGGGCCGTCCGGAGTGGCTCACCCCCCGGGTGCCCGCCACCGCCGAGGACGAGTCCTCCCGCTTCCGGGTGTTCGTCTCCACGGTGGCCGGCGACTTCGCCCAGGTCGCCGGGTTCCTGGTCATCGGCGCGGCCGCCGCGGCCACCTTCAACGTGCTCGTGCCGGCGGCGTGGATGGAGCACATCGGCTCGAACCTGCTGCTGTCGGTGCTGCTGATGGCGGTGCTCGCGTTCATCCTGGCGCTGTGCTCGGAGTCCGACGCCTTCGTCGCCGCCGCGTTCTCCACCATCCCGCTGGTCGGCAAGCTGGTCTTCCTCACCGTCGGGCCGGCGGTGGACGTCAAGCTAGTGGCGTTGCAGGCCGGCACCTTCGGCCGCCGCTTCGCCGTCCGGTTCGCACCGCTGACGTTCGTGGTCGCCGCGGTCACCGGGCTCGTGGTCGGCCTGCTCTTCTTCGGGACCGGCCGATGACCGCCCTCGAGCCGAACGGAGCCGGCCGATGAACAAGGAGACCCGCGCGATCGTCATCGGCATGCTCGGTGGCCTGCTGCTGGCCATCACGCTGTCCGGGAAGTTCACCTCCTACGTCAAGCCCGGGTTCCGGCCGATGCTGCTCATCGCCGGTGGCGTGCTGGTCGTGCTGGCCGTCGTCGTGCTGGTGATGGCGATCCGCGACGACACCCGGGCAGAAAACTCAGAGAAGGCGCACCATCACGACGATCCGGAGTCGTCGGAGGACCTCGCCCACGCGGGGCACCACCACAGCTCCCGGGCGCCGTGGCTGATGCTGGTCCCGGTGCTGGTGCTGCTCTTCGTCGCACCGCCCGCGCTGGGTGCGGCCGCCGTGGACCGCGGCATCAACTGCGGCACCCCGGCGCCGGACGGCACCAGCTACCCGAGCCGGCGGGTCAAGGCCGCCGACCCGCTGCCCGCCGGGAACCCGGTCCAGCTCACCATGCAGGACTTCGTGCAGCGGTCGCTGTACGACAGCGCCTACTCCACCGTCGGCACCGACATCGAGGTCGAGGCGTTCGTCAGCCGCTCCAACTGCGACGGTGACGGGTACAGCCTGGTCCGGCTCAAGATCAGCTGCTGCGCCGCCGACGCCATTCCCGTCCGGGTGCACGTCGACGCGCCCACCCAGTACCCGTCCGACACCTGGGTGCGGGCGGTGATCCGCGCGGTGAAGGACACCGGCGACCAGAGCAACAACTACGTGCCCACGGCCACGGTCGTCTCCCTGACCCCCATCGCGCAACCGGCCGACCCCTACCTCACCTGAGCCCGCTCCCGACCTGGGTCCCTGGCGGGGCGTCACGCGCCCGGACGATCATGGGACGCCGGAACGCGCAGAGCCCGCCCCGCCGAGGGGGCGGGACGGGCTCTGAGGAACCGGACGGGTCAGCGCAGCTCGGCGCGCAGCGCCTCCGGCAGGGTGGCGTGGCTGAACACGTAGCCGGCGTCCTCCAGCTTGGTCGGCACCGCCCGCTGCCCGTTCAGCACCTCGTCGGCGAACTCGCCGAGCGCGAGCCGGACCGCGAAGCCGGGGACGATCCACGGCGCGGGCCGGTGCAGCGCCTTGCCGAGCAGCTTGGTGAACTCGGCGTTGGTCACCGGGTCGGGTCCGGTCAGGTTGACCGGTCCGGACACCTCCGGGTGCTTGAGCAGGAAGTACACCGCGTCCACCCAGTCGGTGACCGAGATCCACGGGAAGTACTGCTTGCCCGACCCCAGCCGCCCGCCGAGGAACGCCTGCGTGACGGTCTTGACCACCGGCAGCAACCCGCCACCGGAGCCCAGCACCAGACCGGTGCGCAGGTTGACCACCCGAACCCCGCCCTTGGTGGCGTCGGCGGTGGCGGCCTCCCAGTCGGCGCACACCCCGGCGGTGAACGTCCGGCCGACCAACGCCGTCTCGTCGACGGTCTCGTCGCCGCGGGGACCGTAGAAGCCGACCGCGGAGGCGTTGACCAGCGTCGGCACGCCCGCCTCGGCGGTGGCCTCGGCCAACAGCTGCGTCGGCCGCACCCGCGAGCTGCGGATCAGCGCCTTGGAGTCATCGGTCCAGAAGCGGTGGTTGAGCGGCACCCCGCACAGGTTGACCACCGCGTCGACGCCGTCGAGCACCGACCGGTCCAGCTGACCCGTATCGGGATCCCACTGGACCTCCGACGCCGAGGACGGGGCACGCCGGACCAACCGGACCACGTCGTAGCCGTGGTCCGCGGCGGCGGACACGAGCCGGTTCCCGAGGAAACCGCTCGCGCCCGCCGCGACGAGCTTCGGCATCGGCTACAGGCCGAGGTCGGCGATCTTACGGGCGATGCCGCCGATGTTGAGGTCGTCGGCGCCCTTGATGACCGGAACCAGCAGGCCACGCGGGGTGTCGACGGCGATGCCGAGGTTGACGCTGCCGTGGTAGGTGATCTC
>JBQGEH010000937.1:0-1668 GCA_052039515.1 Nakamurella sp.
CGGGGCGGCGCTGTTCTGGGCGGGAACCGCGACCGCGGACTGTGCGTCCGCGACGCCGGTGTTCTGGCGGGTCACCGCCCCCGACGGCACCGAGACCCTGCAGCTCCCGGCGTGTTCCGACGCCGGGCGGCTCGCCGCGGGCACGCCCGGCCGGTGGACGCTGGACGTCACCGTCGACCCGTCCGCCGACACGCCCGGCACCGCGAGCTTCCTGGTGCTGACGGCCGGCGACGACCGCACCCAGCCGGTCACGCTGCCCGACCCGCCCGGCACGGTCGATCTCGACGGAATCCTGACCGGACCCGGCGCGGTCGACCGCTGGACCTTCGACGGGCTCGCCGGGGACACGGTGACCGCCACCGCCGCCACCGGCTGCGACCGGTCGAGCCCGCTCACCTGGGCCCTGGCCGACCCCGACGGCTTCGTGGTCAGCCTGCGCACCGGGATCTGCGACGACCTCGACCCGCAGGTGCTGACCGCCGACGGCCGGTGGAGCATCGTCGTCACCCAGCCGGAGACCACGACCACCCAGCATCCCTACGCCGTCAGCGTCGGCCGGTCCTGACCCGGGACGGGTCGCAGCGCCCGGTCGCCCCACCGGAACAGCAGCAGCACGGCCACCGTCAGCGCCAGCACGAGCGCCGTGCTGCCGAGCGCCACCGGGTAGCCGACGCGGGGGACGTCCAGGAACGGGTAGGGGTACCAGCCGCTCACCGCACCGTGGGCGAAGGTCCACCCGCACCAGGCGAGCGGCACCAGCGCCGCGCCCACGGCGGCGCGGCGGTCGACCCGCGGTCGCGGTCCGTACCACCACCACCCCAGCACCGACGCCCACGGGACCACGTAGTGCAGTCCGACGGTCGCGACCAGCTGCCAGCCGTGCGGGTCGACGAAGCGGACGAGGACGAGGTCGAAAACCAGGCCAGTGACCGTGATGTCGACGAGCGCGGCGAGCCGCAGCATCCGCCAGTAGCGCCCGTCCCGTCGTGGGTCCCGCGCCAGCGTGACGGCGACGGCCAGCGCGAGGATGTTGCTCTGGACGGTGAAGAACCCGAGCGTCTGCACCAGACGGGTGGGGACACCGACGTCGGCGACGGTCTCGCCGGTGTTCGGATCCGGACCCCCGGTCAGCACCAGCACGAGCTGGATGACCAGTGACCCGGTCGCGACCGCGGCGATCCCGGCGTGCCACCAGCGGGAGCCGCCGGTACGCCGCAGCTGGAGAGCGGATCGACCCGGCGCCGCCGGTGGTCGGGTCACCGGGACCGCAGCGCCGACGCCACGGTCAGTCCGGCGAAGACGACCAGCACGACCCCGCCGATCTGCGCGAACAGCACCAGGCTGGCCCCGGGGAAGGTGACCACGGCGAGCGCCCCGAGGACGCCGGCGACGCCGAAGAGCACGTGGCCGGCGCGCGCGGCGGGCCCGCTCCCGGCCGTGGCCGCCGCCGCGAACTCCGACAGCGCGTCCGACAGCCAGCCGATCGCCACCGTCCAGATCAGCAGCAGCAGCGAAGTGCCCGGCTGCAGCAGGCAGACCACCCCGGCGACCGCGGTCAGCACCCCCAGCGTGACCCCCAGCGCGCGCCGTCCGCCGCGCGGGAGGCTCTGGGCCGCCAGCACCGTCCGGATCAGACCGAAGACCAGCAGCTGGGTGCCGAAGAGCAAC
>JBQGEH010000938.1:0-5590 GCA_052039515.1 Nakamurella sp.
GAACGTCGCGGTGTCGCCCAGCACCTCCCGGTGCACGGGGATGTCGCTGGCGATGACCGGAGTGCCGGCGGCCAGCGCCTCCAGCGGGGTGAGTCCGAAGCCCTCGTACCGCGCCGGGCACACCATGGCGCGGGCCCCCGCGACCAGTGCGCGCAGCTCCGCGCCGCTGCGGTAGCCCAGCAGCACCGGCGGCCGGTCACCGGCCACCGGCAGCTCGTCCGGCCCCCACCCCTGCGGCCCGACCAGCGCGAGCGCCGGCGGTTCCGTCCCCGCCGCCGCGGCCTGCCGGTACGCGCCGAGCAGCCAGGACAGGTTCTTCCGCGGCTCCCGGGAGCCGACGAACAGCAGATAGTCCGCGGGCAGCTCGGCGGGCCGGACGAATCCGGGGTCGGGCTCGTCGAACCAGTCCGGGCTCACGCCGAGCAGGGTGGGCCGGACCCGTTCGGCGGGCAGATCGTAGGCGTCGCGGACCTCGTCGGCGACCGTCTCCGACGGGGTGACGACCAGCGCCCCCCGGCGCAGCGCCGCCGGCACCAGCTCCCGGTACCGCAGTGACGCCGCGGTGACCAGCTCCGGGAACCGCAGGTAGGTGAGGTCGTGGACGGTGACGACGGTCGCGGTCCGTCGGCCGGCCGGCGGGGCCACGAAGTTGGGGCCGTGCACCACGTCGACCCGTCCGGTCAACAGCGTCACCGGCGGCTGCGCGGTGCGCGACCACAGCGCGTGCAGGGCCAGCGCCGGCACCGGCACCCGCCGGACCGGCACCCCGGCCAGTCGCAGGGTGGCCGCCCGCAGCGACAGCTGCAGCCCGACCAGTTCGGGGGCGTCGGACAGTCGGGGGATCTCGTCGAGCAGGTGGGCGAGGTAGGTCCCGATGCCGGTCCGCGGACCGGCCAGCGGGTTGACGTCGACCGCGACCCTCACCCGCGCGGCTCGTCCGTCCCGGCCCCGGCGTGCACCTCGGACTCGAGCTCGCGCACCCGCGCCTGCAGGGTGGCGACCTGGTCGGTCAGTGCGCCGACCATCTTGTCGGTGCCGATCTTCTGCAGGTTCAGCTGGTGGGCGACCTCGCGGCTCTCCCACACGGTGAGCCGGCGGACCACCTTCTTCAGGTACGCCCGGGCGCCGGTCCCCGCGGTGGACGGCAGCAGGAACGCCGGCACCGGCGGCACCTTGGCGACGACGGCGCGGGCGTCGGGCTCACCGGCCGGCACCGTGCCGGGCGCACCGGCGTCCACCGCGCCCAGCGACCCGCCGCGGACCACGGCCGCCCGCGCCACCAGCTCGGCCTGCAGCCGCTCCCGGAACCGCTCGCCCGGCTCCGGCCACGGCCGTCCGAGGTCGGAGGTGTCGACGACGCGCGGCGCTCCGTGCGGCGCGTCTAGACCGGTACGACCGGCCAGCCGGGCGGCCATCGCGGCGGCGAGTTCGGCGTCGTCACGCACCACCATCACGTCGGTGGCCCGCGACGCCTGGTCCTTCAGTCCCCCGACGTCGGTGGCGATGACCGGCGTGTCGTACAGCCGGGCCCGTTCGATGACGCCGGAGGACCAGATCGCCCGGTACGGCAGCACCAGGCAGTCGGCGGCGACGATCCACCGGTCGAACAGCTCGTCGCTGACGTAACCCTCCCGCAGCTCCGCACCCGGGGTGTGCTCGATCTGGTCGCGCAGCGTCTCCAGGTAGGCCTTGAACCCGGGTTCGTCGACCCGCAGCGAGCCGACGACGTAGAGCCGGGCGTCGTCGGTGGCGACGGAGCCGAACGCGGCGACCGCGCGGTCGAAGCCCTTGTGCGGCTGGATGAAGCCGATGGACAGGAAGACCTTGGCGTCGGCCGGCACCCGCAGCGTCCGCCGGGCGGTCGCCTTGTCGGCGGTGGTGTAGCGCTGGAAGTCCTCGCCGTGGTCGGTGAGCACGACCCGCTCCGGCTTCACCTTGAAGGCGGCGACGAAGTCGTCGCGCTCCCCTTCGCTGTGCACCACGATCTGGTCGACCTGGGCCCACATCAGCCGGGTCGCCACCGCGGCCGGCGAGAAACCCCGTCCGGTGCGGTAGTCGATCTCGTGCAACCGCACCTCGACGAAGTTCGCCACCCGGAACGCGGCGGCCAGCGCCGTGCTGATCAACGCCCGCTCCTTGGCCGGGGCGCCGATCGGATAGAAGAAGTCGGGATGGAACTGGACGATCACCCGGTCGTAGCCACCGACCCGCTTCGCCAGCGCCGCGGCGCCACGGGCGCCCACCAGGTTCAGGTGCTGGTGGGCCGCCGAGGGTCCGGGTGACAGCACGGTCACCTCGTGGCCCTGGGCGCGCAGCGACATCACCGTCTGCACCGCGTAGGACGCGATCCCGTCACGCAGCGGCGGGTAGGGCGTCACCATCAGGATCTTCACGGCTCAGACCCCCGCGTTCTCGGTCACGACGTCGACCACGGACGGATGGCCGCCCACCGGCGTCGGCTCGGGGACGTCGGCCGGGGCGGGCAGCCACTCGACGAGTTTCGCCTCGACGGCGTCCAGCACGGTCTCCCAGCGGTAGTGCGCCAGCACGTAGTCGCGGCCCTTCGCCCCCAGCGCGGCCGCGCCCGCCGGGTCGTCGGCGAGGAAGCGCAGGCACTGCTCGAACTCGGCGGCGTCCCGGTAGGTCAGGCCCGCGTCGGAGCGTTCGCAGTGCCAGGACACGACCTCGGAGCCGGCGTTGGCGATCACCGGGGTGCCGGCCAGCCACGCCTCCATGATCGTGCGGCTGAACGCCTCGTAGATGCTGGACTGCACGTAGCCGGCAGCCGCGGCGAAGGCGTTGTCGCGCTCGTGGTCAGGCAGGAAGCCGACGTCGACGACCAGATGCCGGATGCTCTCGGGCGGGTTGACGTCCCCGCTGCCCATGGTGACGAGCTTGAGGTCGAACGGCGCGCGCTCGTAGGCGGCGGCGAACCACTCGAGCATCTGCTCCCAGTTCTTGCCGCCCTCCCGGCGCCCGGCGTACAGCAGGAACGGCATGTCGATGTCGTAGCGGGCCCGGAAGCCGTGCGGGTCGTAGACCTCGGGTACCTCCACGCCGCAGCCGACGATGGCGTTGGGCGCCAGGTTCGAGCAGATCCGGGTGGCCAGGTCGTACTCGGGGTCGGTCTGGAAGAACAGCCCGGCCGAACCGGTGAACACCGGCTGGAACAGGTCGAGGTAGGCGTAGGGCTCGTCGTGCAGGCAGGTCCACAGCACGCTGCGCTCGGGGGCGATCTGCGAGCAGGCGAACGTGACCCAGAACGGGTACGGCGTGAAGATCAACCCGCGGTAGGCGTACTTGTTGTCGAGGATGTAGTCGTACAGCTCCGGGACCCGCATGCCGGCGTTCATCCACCGCTGCTGCTCCGACAGCGTCACCGGCTCGCCGCGCATGATGCGGCCCTCGAGTTCGCCGCGTTCGGCGATCGGCTCGTTGACCGTCGGGAAGCGGCGGACGGTCAGTCCGCTCTCCTCGCTGGTGCCGGTGGGGAAGACGTTCTCCCAGTGGTGGTGGTCCAGCGCCGCGGTGGTGAGGATCTCCACCGTCCAGCCGCGGGCCTTGAGCCCCAGCGCCATCTGCTTGAGCACGATCTCCGCGCCGCCGATCACCTCGTCCCCGAAGCGGGCGGGGACGAAGGCCAACGTCCCCCTGCGATCGATCTCGCCCGACATCAACTCTCCCTCGTGTCGCGTGTACGGCGGGTGGTTCCCGCGGGTCTGCGTGCCGGGCGGCGGCGGCCGCGCCCGGCGGCCGTCACCGGCCGGACATCACCGAGATCTGCGGGCGCAGGTAGACGACCCCGTCCTCGCGGGTCGGGCTGTACACCTTGAAGTAGGCGGCCCGGTCGATGCGGTGCCACTCCGCGCCCTTGGGCGGGTGCACCGCGGCGGTGATGAAGTACTGGCCCTCGACGAGCGGCACCTCGGGGATGGCGAACCGGACGGTCTGCTTCCCGGACAGGGTGCCCAGATCCACGTTGGCCAGGTAGCTGTTGGTGCCGTAGACGTGGTTCTCGTTGGCGTTGTTGATGGCGATGCCGACCGTCCACTCGGGGACCGGGTGAGGCGCGTGCACCGTCACGTCGATGTTGAGCGGGTCGCCCGGATCGATGCGCTTGGTCTCACTGCCGTCCGGTGCGGTGATCTGGACGGAGACGATCTCCGCGGCCCGGGCGTGCGCCGCGTCGACCTCCTCGCCCGCGTTGGACACGAAGTCCTGCTCGTACTTCTCGCGGAACATCCGGATGGTGTCGACCGGGTCGCCGTCGATGAGCATCCGGCCGTGCTCCAGCAGGATCGCCCGGTCGCAGAGCTGTCGGACCTGGTCCAGGCCGTGGGTGACCATGACGATGGTGCGGCCGTCGCGCTGGAAGTCGCGGATCTTCTCCAGGCACTTGCGCTGGAACGGCTCGTCACCGACCGCCAGCACCTCGTCGACCAGCAGCACCTCGGGGTCGACGTGGATGGCGACGGCGAACGCCAGCCGGACGTACATGCCCGACGAGTAGAACTTCACCTGGGTGTCGATGAATTCCTCGATGCCGGAGAAGTCCACGATCGCGTCGAAGTACTTGTCGGTCTGCGCCCGGGTCAGCCCCAGGATCGACGCGTTGAGGTAGACGTTCTCCCGGCCGGACAGGTCGCCGTGGAAGCCGGCGCCGAGTTCGAGCAGCGCGGCGAGCCGGCCGCGGCGCTCGGTGTAGCCGGTGCTCGGGGCGAGGATGCCGCCGATGATCTTGAGCAGCGTCGACTTGCCGGAGCCGTTGTGCCCGACCAGCGCCAGCGTGGTCGCCGGCTGGACCTCGAAGTTGATGTCGCGCAGCGCCCAGAACTCGTTGTGGTGTGCCTTCTGCTGGGTGCGGTTGACCAGCCGCTCCTTGAGCGACTTGTGCTTGTTCAGCGAGAAGAACTTGCTGACCTCGTGCACGCGGATGACGGGTTCGGCCATGTCAGAGCTCCTGCGCGAAGTTGCCCTGGGCCCGGGCGAACACCCGCTGGGCGAGGAACAGCAGCACCGCGGACACGGCGAAGGTGACGCCGAGCCGCAGGTAGAGGTTGCCGTCGTAGTAGAACGGCTCGCCGCCGGGCAGCCGGCCACCGGGCCACAGCGCCCGCTGGAAGGCGAGCACCTCGTTGGTCATCGGGTTGGCCATGTAGACGTCGAACAGCCAGGTGGTGTCGGGCTTGGGTTCGGCGACGGTGCCGGCCAGCTGGGTCTTGACCTTGGTCCAGTCGTAGACGATCGGGGTCATCCAGAACCACAGCAGCAGGCCGATCTCGACCAGGTGCTGCACGTCGCGCAGGAAGACGTTGGCCGCGGCCAGCAGCAGACCGACGGCGGTGGCGAAGGTGATGAGCGCGAGCAGCGCCAGCGGGACCAGCAGCATGTCACCGAGCCGCGGCCACTCGCCGGTGACCACGTAGGCGCCGAGCAGGACCACGAGCTGGAGGAGGAAGTTGACCACCGCGGCGCCCACCACCGACAGCGGGAACAGCTCCCGCGGGAAGTAGACCTTCTTCACCAGCCCGGCGTTGCCCACGATGGAGCCGGTGCAGCCGCCGACGATGTCGGTGAACAGACCCCACGC
>JBQGEH010000939.1:0-8301 GCA_052039515.1 Nakamurella sp.
GACGAGCACCTGGGACACATCCCCGCCCGGAGCGAGCTCGGCCCAGCCGATGCTGCACGTCTGCCCCTGCGGCATCGACGCGGCGACCCGACCCAGCACCACGTCCACGGCATCACCCGGGCAGTCCGGCAGCGCCAGCGCGTACTCCGCCCCACCCCACCGGGCCAGGACGTCACCGGCCCGCAGCACTCGGCGGGCCCGGTCGGCGAAGCCGCGCAGCAGGTCGTCCCCGGCGCTGTGGCCGCGGGTGTCGTTGAACGCCTTGAACCGGTCGAAGTCGATCAGCGCCAGCACCACGCGCTGGTCGGCACGGCGGTCGGTGGCCAACGTCCGCACGGCGTCGTCCCACCCACGGCGGTTCGACAGGCCGGTGAGGGGATCGGTCGCCGCCCGGGCCGCGAGTTCGGCGAGCAGGGTGCTCTGCCGCATGGCCACGCCCGCCTGCGCGGCCAGCAGTCGGGCCGCGTTGTCGCGCTTGCCGCCGGGACGGGGCACCGGGCCGTCGAAGCCGAGGGTGAGCACGGCGATCACCGCGTCCCCGGCCCGGACCGGGACGACCAGCACGGTGCTCCCGGCGGCCAGTCGTTCCGGGAACGTCCCGTCGCCGGCTTCGGCGTCCGGGCCGGCGGACGGGTCGTCGAAGGCCCGGCAGATCGCCGAGGGCATGGACCGGGCCAGCTCGACGCCGGCGAGGTCCGGGGTGTCGGTGCGGGTGACCCGGATGACGTCGCCCTCCGGGTCCGGCTCAAACAGGCAGACGTAGCGGGCGCGGGTCAGCTCACCGCAGGCCCGGACGATGGTGTCGCGCGCATCGCTGCCCGCCTGGATCTCGGCGACCACCTCGGCCACCGCCGACAGGTTCGCCTCCGAGTCCCGGACGATCCGCTCGGCGGCGAGCCGTTCGGTGATGTCCTGGGCGTGGGCGAGCACCCACGGCTCGCCCGCCGGCCCGGGGGTGGGCGAGACGGTCAACCAGGCCCAGCGCACGCCGCCGTCGGGGCGGACGTAGCGGATCTCGACCTGGACGGCCTCGCCGCCGCTGGCCTGCAGCAGTTCCCGCGCGCCGCCGAACCGGGCCAGGTCCTCAGGGTGGGCGAAGGAGGCGGCCCGGGATCCGATGACCTCGGCGGCCGGACGGCCGAACAGGGTGCACATCGCGGCGTTCGCCGCGATCACGACGCCGTGGTCGTCGGCCAACCCGATCCCGACCGGCGACGCGTCGAACAGCTGCCGCCAGCGCCGCTCCGACGCGGCGACCAGTGCGGCCGAGCGCACCTGCGCGGTGAGGTCGGTGGACATCCCGGCCACCCCGTACACCGCGCCCTGCTCGTCCCGCAGCGGGAACTTGGTCGACAGGTAGTGCCGGACGGAGCCGTCGGGGTGGGCCAGCGTCTCCTCGACCACCAGCCGTTCGCCGGTGTCGCTGACCTGCCGGTCCGCGCGGCGGAACTCCACGGCCGCGGCCTCCCCGACGACGTCGGCGTCCGTGCGACCCAGCAACGAGCCCGGCGGGGCACCGAAGAGGGCGTGCAGGGCGTCGTTGCCGAGGATGAAACGGCCGTCGAGATCCTTGGCGTAGATGACCGCGTCCGGGTGCGACAACACCCCCCGCAGCAGCCGCTCGTTGCTCTGCAACGTCTGCTCGGTCTGCCGCCGGACGCCGACCTCGGCGGCCAGCCGGAAGGACAGCCGCCGCGCCTCCAGCAACGCCATCGCCTGGCGGGCCAACGCGGTGAGCTGCCGCCCGGCCCCCTCCGAGAGGGTCCGGGGCCGGGTGTCCAGCACGCACAACGTGCCCAGAGTGAAGCCCTCCGGGCTGATCAGCGGCGCCCCGGCGTAGAAGGCGACGTGCGGCGGCCCGGTCACCAGGGGGTTGTGCCGGAAGCGTGGGTCGGCGGCGGCGTCGGGGACGATCAGCAGATCCGGGCGGTGCAGGGCGTGGGCGCAGAACGAGTCGGCCCGGTCGGTCTCGCAGATCGGCAGCCCGACCGCGGACGTGAACCACTGGCGGTCGTCGTCGACGAGGGAGACGGTGGCCATCGGGGTGCCGCACAGCTCGGCGGCCAGCGCGGTCAGGTCGTCCAGCAGCGGTTCACCGGCCGTGTCCAGCACCCCGTAGGACCGCAGGACCTCCATCCGGCGCTCCTCGTCGGCATCCGCGCCGACCCGGCCGTCGGACACCCCCGGGGACCTGCTGTGGAGCACGACCGTCACCTCCGCGGACGCCGTCGGGCCCCGCTGCGGATCCGACGTTGAGTGACATGTACACCACTCAGAGTACCGTCCGTGCGTCACTCCACCGATACCTGGTGTCGCACGGGGCGGTGAGGAACCTTCGCTACGGGCCCGGGACGGGCGGTGACCTCACCCGGTCAGGGCGCCAGCAGCCGCTCGATCCGGTCCACCTTGGCAGTCAGCTCACCGCTGTGACCGGGCCGGATGTCGGCCTTGAGGACCAGCGACACCCGGGTTCCGAAGCGGCCCACCGCCTCACAGCAGTCACGGACCACGGCCATGCACGCGTCCCAGTCCCCCTCGAGCGTGGTGAACATGGCGTCGGTGCGGTGCGGCAGACCGGAGGCGCGCACGATCCGCACCGCCTCGGCCACGGCGAGGGCCACCGAGTCGGCCGGGCCGTCAGGGGCCGGCGCACCGCCGGACGGGGCGACGGAGAAGGCGACGAGCATCAGCGCACCCCGTCCCCGGCGCCCGACCCGCGCCGGCGGCGCACCGCCGCGGACCCCGGCCCGTCGGCCGTCTCGCTGGTGTGCACGGTGGACGTCCCTTCCCTCGGCGGCCCCTGCCGGACCGGCCCGTCGAGGATTCTGCACCCGGTCCCGGGCGGCCCGGCACCCGCACCGGTGCCCCGGCGCGGGCCGGCCGGGGGGCTGCCACAATGGGACCGCTCCGCAGGGTCCGCCGGGCCCCCCGGGCGGGGCGTGCGCACCGGGCCGGGCCGTTCCCGCCGTCCCGGTCGGACACCGGTACGTCACACAGGGCGGAGGAGCGTCATGCAATCGCAACAGCCCGGGCCTACGGTCTCGCCCATGGCGGACCTGTTCGAGCGGTACCCCTTCGGCCGCGCCTGGGACGAGATGTTCGCCGCCGAGGGGCGGACCCGCGACGCCTACGCCACCGTGCACGCGGCGCTGCGCAAGCTGGACGCGGCCGACCTGAAGTCCCGCGCGGAGATCCTCGGTCGCAGCTTCCTCGACCAGGGCATCACCTTCGCCCTCGGCGGCGTCGAGCGGCCCTTCCCGTTGGACCTGGTGCCCCGGATCATCACCGCCGACGAGTGGCGGGCGGTCGAACAGGGGGTGTCGCAACGGGTCCGGGCCCTGGAGCACTTCCTCGCCGACGCCTACGGGCCGGGCCGGATCTTCGCCGACGGGGTGATCCCCCGACGGCTGCTGACCACCAGCCCGCACTTCGCCCGCCAGGTCGCCGGGATCTCCGGTCAGGACGGTGCCCGGATCGTGCTGTCCGGGGTGGACCTCATCCGCGACGAGACCGGCACCTTCCGGGTCCTGGAGGACAACGTCCGGGTGCCGTCCGGGGTGTCCTACGTGCTGGAGAACCGGCAGGCCGTGGCCGAGCTGATGAGCGAGGCCATCGGCGACCAGCTGGTCCGCCCGGTCAGCGACTTCCCGGCCAAGCTGCACGCGGCCCTGCGGGCGGTCGCGCCGTGGAACGTCAGCGATCCGACGGTCGTCGTGCTGACCCCCGGCGTGTACAACTCGGCCTACTTCGAGCACACCCTGCTCGCCCGAGAGATGGGCGTCGAGCTCGTCGAGGGCCGCGACCTGATCTGCCGCAACAACCACGTCTTCGTGCGCACCACCGCCGGCGAGATGCCGGTGCACGTGATCTCCCGCCGCATCGACGACGACTTCCTCGATCCGGTGCAGTTCCGCCCGGACTCGATGCTCGGCCTGCCGGGGCTGGTCAACGCGGCCCGCGCGGGCAACGTCACGATCGCCAACGCGATCGGCAACGGCGTCGCCGACGACAAGCTGGTCTACACCTACGTCCCCGACGTCATCCGGTACTACCTGGGCGAGGAGCCGATCCTGCCCAACGTCGACACCTACCGGATGGAGGAGCCCGAGCACCGCGAGTACGCCCTGGACCACCTCGCCGAACTCGTCGTCAAGCCGGTGGACGGCTCCGGCGGCAAGGGCATCGTCATCGGCTCCAAGGCCGACCCGAAGACGCTGCGCACCGCGCGCGAGGCCATCCTGGAGAACCCGCGCGGCTGGATCGCCCAACGCGAGGTCGCGCTGTCCACCGTGCCCACCCTGATCGGCGACAAGATGCGCCCGCGGCACGTGGACCTGCGGCCGTTCGCGGTCAACGACCGGGACTCGGTCTGGGTGCTCCCCGGCGGCCTGACCCGGGTGGCGCTGCCCGAGGGCGAACTGGTCGTCAACTCCTCCCAGTGCGGCGGTTCCAAGGACACCTGGGTGCTGGAGGCCGCCCGCGACGGCGGCGCCGCGCCGGAGCCGATCGTCCCCGAGGTCAGCACCAAGTTCCGGACCGGCCCGCAGGAGATGCCGGCGTTCGCGGCCGCGTCCTACCGGATGCAGCAGGGTCAGCAGCAGCAGAGCGGGAGGGGGCACCGATGCTGAGCCGGATCGCCGAGGCCATGTACTGGATGGGTCGGCACGTCGAGCGCGCGGACACCACCGCCCGCATCGTCGACACCTACCTGCACCTGCTGCCGTCGGGCACCTGGACGCAGGAGAACCAGATCGTGCGCGAGCTGGTCGAGTCGATGGGCCTCGCCCGGGCCACCCCGAGTGACCCGGACCTGCTCATCAGGGCGCTGGTCTTCGACGGGGACCGCGCGTCCAGCGTGGCCGGCGCGCTCATCGCCGCCCGCGACAACGCCCGCGGCGTCCGCGACGTCGTGCCGATGGAGGTGTGGGAGTGCCTCAACGTCACCTGGCACGGCCTGCGCACCCGGTCCACCAGCGCCGCCGGCCCGCACACCTTCCTGCGCTGGGTCGCCGAGCGCAGTGCGATGGCCAACGGGCTGATCGACCAGATGATGAGCCACGACGAGGGTTGGCACTTCCTCAACGTCGGCCGCTCGCTGGAGCGGGCCGACATGACCGTGCGGCTGCTGAACTCGGCCACCCAGCGGACCGGCACCCCGTGGCGGGCGCTGGTCACCGCGACCGGCGGGTTCGAGCCGTTCGTGCGCTACCACGGCGAGAACATGGGCCGCCGCTCGGCGCTGGAGTTCGTCGTGCTGGACCGTCGCTTCCCGCGGTCGGTGTTCCGGGCGATGAACGCCGCCGAACAGTCACTGTCGGAGCTGGAGGCGGCCGGCGCGAACAGCCAGGGTGACCCGCGCCGTGACCCGTCGTCGGCGCGGCGGCTGATCGGGCGGGTCCGCACCGGCCTGGAGTACCGCTCCGGGGCCGAGCTCGAGGAGGAGCTGGGCACCGTGCTGACCACGCTGCAGCGGGCCATCGACAACGCCCACGTCGCGGTGACCAAGTCGTTCTTCCGGCAGGGGGACGCCGTCACCTGGGCCAACCAGTCCACGTTGGGAGCGCTGGCATGAGCACCGACTTCCCCGCCGCCGGCGACCTCTGGCGGCTGGCGATCACCCACCGGACCCGCCTGACCTACCCGGACCTGGTCACCAGCAGCTACAACGAGGTCCGCATGCAACCCGGCGACGAGCCCGGGCAGTCGGTGCTGTCGTCCTACATCGAGATCGACCCCTACGAGGGGATGCAGTACTACACCGACTACTTCGGCACCCGGGTCGCCGCCTTCGACGTGCACCGCCCGCACCGGGAGCTGACCGTCACGTCCGCGACGACGGTCGAGACCTACGTCCCCCCGGACACCGCGCCGGCCGCCCTGAGCTGGGCGGAGATGGAGGCCTCCGGGTGTCAGGACACCCTGGAGGAGTACCTCGCGCCCACCCCGCTGACCGCGCTGGACGACGAGCTGACCACCGTCGCCGCGCACCTGCGCAACGGCGGCACCCCCGCCGACACCGGACACGCGGTGTGCGACTGGGTGCACCGCACCCTCACCTACGAGCAGGGCAGCACCGGCATCCACACCTCGGCGATCGAGGCCTACCAGGACCGCCGCGGCGTCTGCCAGGACCTGTCCCACCTGGCCATCGGCCTGCTGCGGTCCCTCGGCATCCCGACCCGGTACGTGTCGGGGTATCTGCACCCCGACACGGACGCCGGCATCGGCCGCACGGTCACCGGTGATTCGCACGCCTGGATCGAGTTCTGGGACGGCCGCTGGAACGCCTTCGACCCCACCAACGCCTCCCCCACCGGGCTGCGGCACGTCGTCGCCGGCCGCGGCCGGGACTACCGGGACACCCCGCCGATCCGCGGGGTCTACGCCGGCCCGGACGCCACCGGCAACGAGGTGACGGTGCAGATCACCCGGCTGCGCTGACGCCCGGGCCCGCCGGGGTGATCCCGGGGGCCGACGGGGGTCTAGCCTCGACGTGTGAGCGATCTGGAACAACCGGGCGCGACGTCTCCGGCCGATGCCATCATCAACGGCCCGGCCACCGGCGTCGGCTTCCAGGTCGTGCCGCCGGCCCCGGTGACGTCCTCCCGCGGCAGCCTCGACCGGCAGAAGATCCTCGCCGCCGCCGTCCAGCTGATCGACGACGAGGGGCTGCGTGGGTTCACCATGCGCAGCCGGGGGGCGCGGCTCGGGGTCGAGGCGATGGCGCTGTACCGCTACGTGCACGGCCGGGACGCCCTGCTCGACGGCATCGTCGACCACGTCATCGACGAGCTGTACAGCGACCCCGAGCTGCAGTTCACCGCCCCGCACTGGGAGGACTACCTGGTGCGGCTGGCGCACGGGGTCCGCCGGGTCGCGCTCGCCCACCCCGAGGTGTTCCCACTGATCGCCACCCGGCCGCCCGCGGCCCCGTGGCTGCAGCCGCCGCTGCGCAGCCTGCGGTGGATGGAGACCTTCCTCGGCACCCTCGAGGAGTGCGGATTCTCCGACGAGACGGCCGTCTCGGCCTACCGCGGATTCTCCAGCTTCCTGCTCGGCCATCTGCTGCTCGAGGTCTCCCAGATGGGCGCCGACACCGCACCCGTCGACCAGCCCGATCCCGGCCCGGTCCGGCCGGCCGACCTGTCCGGGTACCCGCTGCTGCAGCGGCTGGAGCCGATGCTGTCGCAGAACCGCTCCGCCGAGGAGTTCGAGAAGTCGCTGGAGTCCCTGCTCGACCGGCTGGAAGCCCAGCTCTGAGCCGGGCGGCCGCGAGCGGGTGACACCCGTGACGGTCGGTGACCGTCGGCGTCCGCCGCGCCGTCCCGTCGCACCGACGGGTGTTTTCCCGCGCTCCGACCCGGCCCCGCCCTGCCCGGGACAGCGCGTCACCTACCATCTCTGTATCCGGACGAACACTGTTCGTGATGAGAGGGGACGGGACGGATGCCTCAGCTGCCGCAGCCACGCGACGGTGACGCCCTCCCGACGCGCCCGGACCCGGCCACCGACCCGCTCGGTTTCGCCACCTCACCCGCGGCCGACGGCCTGAGCAGCGAGGACTTCGTCGACGCCGTGCTGTCGGCGACCCGGGCCTTCCTGGACATGGACGTCGCGTTCATCGGGGAGTTCGACCGCGGCGCCCGGGTCTTCCGCCACGTCGACAACGCCTCCGGGTGCGCGGCGGTGCAGGTCGGCCTGCAGAACCCGCTCGAGGAGTCCTACTGCCAGCGGGTGGTCGACGGCCGACTGCCCGGGCTGATCAGAGACGCACGGCAGCTGACCGCCGCCGCGGACCTCGCGGCCACCACCGAGCTCCCGGTCGGCGGGCACCTCAGCGTCCCGATCGAACTCGCCGACGGCAGCGTGTACGGCACCTTCTGCGCCTTCGCCCACACCGCCCGCGAGGATCTGCAGGTGCGCGACCTCGCGGTGATGCGGATGCTCGCGTCGCTGGTCTCCGGGCACCTCGAGCGGCAGCGGGACCGCCGCCGGCAGGCCGAGCAGGAGCGCAGCCGGGTGCGCCAGGTCATCACCGACCACGCCTTCCGGACCGTCTTCCAGCCGATCGTGGACCTGCGCGACGACGGGGTGGTGGGCTACGAGGCGCTCACCCGGTTCGCGCTGGGCACCCCGGCGGACTGGTTCGGGATGGCCACCCGCAGCGGCGGCGCGGTCGCCCTGGAGACGGCGACGCTGCTGGCCGCCGTCGCCGGGGTGGCGGACCTGCCGCCGGGGGCGTACCTCGCGGTCAACGTCTCCCCCGAGACGCTGTGCTCGGCCGATTTCGCCGACCTCGTC